>VAXX01000085.1 GCA_005885115.1 Actinomycetota bacterium
TATGGTGTATGGCCTGGCTGCTCTTGGGGAGGTGCGGCAGTGCGGGACCCGCAGGGGGAGCCTTCGGATCTGATCCGAAGTGTCTCGCGGGCACTACGGGTATTGGAGTCAGTCGGCGGCTCACCGCGCGGACTGACGGTGAAACAGATCGCGCGACGGTGTGAATTGACCGTCGCCACGACGTACCACCTCGTCCGGACCTTGGCCTACGAGGGGTACGTGACGCGGCGCGAGGACGGGACGTACACGGTCGGCATGGAGATCTCCGACCGGTTCCGGGAGCTGGTCGTCGCCTTCCGGGGGCCGCAGTCGGTCACCGAGGTGCTGCGCCGGGCGGCGCTCGACAGCGGGTACAGCTACTACCTGGGCCGCTTCGTCGGCGGCCGGGTGGTGCTGACCGCGGCCGCCGAGGGGCCACGCACGCCGCACCTGGAGGACCTGATCCCGGGTTTCGACGACGGTGCCCACGCGACCGCGCTGGGCAAGTCGCTGCTCGCCACGATGCCGGCGGAGCAGCGCGCCCGGTACCTCAAGGACTACGGGATGCGGCAGTACACCGCCCATACGCTGACCACGGTCGAGGCGCTGGAGGCCGACCTCGCCGCCGGGGAACGCCGGCAGATGCAGATCGAGGTCAATCAGTTCCGCCAGGGCCTGGCCTGTGCCGCGATGGTCGCGGTAGCGGACCGTGACCCGGAACGGCGGGTGGTGATCGCCTGCGCGGTCCCCGCTCCGGAGCTGATGACCTCGGCGAAGGTGATCCGGACCCGGCTCACCGCATGTGCCCGGGGCATCGCCGCGGCGTACAGCGACGACTCCTACTGACCGGCCGCTGAACCATCTGACAATCCGCTGCGTGACACTGGGCAGGATCGGTCGGAGTGGTCGGTCGGTTCGGTCGGAGGTGGCCCAGGGGCATGACCGAGGACGCGGAGTTGCTGCGCGTGATGTTCGCGGAGCACGGCGACGCGTTGTACGCCCACGCCCTCCGCCTGGTCAGCGGGGACCGGCAACGGGCCGAGGATCTCGTCCAGGAGACGCTGCTGCGCGCCTGGCGGCATCCGGAGGCGCTCGACGAGCGGCGCGGGCCGGTGCGGTGGGCGATGAAGGCACACAAGGACTCCAACGCGCGGCGCGCGGCCACATCGGGCAGCGGCGCCAGTTCGGCGCGGGCCTGCTCGGCGTACGCGCGAACGGTTTCCCGGGCCTGCTTGAGCGCCGGGGACTCGCGGAGCAGCCCGAGCGCCTCGCTGTGCAGCCGGTCGTCGGTCACCGGGCCGGCACCGAGGAGCTCCTTGAGCCGTATCGTCGACGGGTCCGTCTCCTGGGCGGCCAGGGCGTACAGGACGGGCAGGGTCGGTACGCCCTCCCGCAGGTCGGTCCCGGGCGTCTTGCCCGACTGCACCGACTCGGAGGCGATGTCCAGGACGTCGTCGGAGAGCTGGAAGGCGATTCCCATCGCCTGGCCGTACCGGGCCAGCGCCTCGACCTGGGCGGCGGGCAGGCCGCCGTACATCGCGCCGAAGCGCGCCGACGTGGCGATCAGTGAACCGGTCTTCTCGGTGATCACGTGCAGGTAGTGCTCGACCGGATCGGCGTCGCGGGGCCCGACCGTCTCGGCGAGCTGCCCGTGTACCAGCCGGGCGAACGTACCGGCCTGGATGCGTACCGCCTCGACGCCCAGCCCGGCCGCGATGGTCGCGGCGCAGGCGAACAGGAAGTCACCGACCAGGATCGCGATCGAGTTGCCCCAGCGCGAGTTCGCGCTCGGGGCGCCCCGGCGTACCTCGGCCTCGTCCATCACGTCGTCGTGGTACAGCGTCCCCAGATGGGTCAGCTCGACCACGACCGCGGACTGGACGACCTCGCCGTTGCCGCCGGTACCGAACTGGGCCGCGATCGCGGCCAGCAGCGGCCGGAACCGCTTGCCCCCGGCCTCGACCAGGTGCCGGGCCGCCTGCGCGACCAGCGGGTCGTCGCTGTGCACGGCCGCGCGCAACCGCTCCTCGACCACGGCCAGGGTCGACCCGACCGCGGACTCCAGAGCCGGGTCGGTGAACTCGAGACCGATCGAGGTGCCCGGAAGCGCGCTTACCACCACTCCACCATCCCATACGCTGCCGGCCGGCCCGCCGGCCGGGCTCACCGGATGAACTCGGCCGCCCGGTCGGTGAGGTCGAGCAGGGGCTGCGGAGCCACCCCGAGCAGCAGCGTGGCCAGCGCGCCGATGAACAGGGCGGCGGAGGTCAGGGCGCCGGGAATGGATACCGACGGGGTGTTCTCGCCGGGCTCGGACAGCCACATCAGCACCACCACCCGCAGGTACGGGAAGGCCAGGATCATGCTGGTCACCACGCCGAAGATCACCAGCCAGACCTGGCCCGCGTTGAACGCCGCCCCGAAGACCGCGAACTTGCCGGTGAAGCCGCTGGTCAGCGGGATACCGGCGAAGGCGAGCAGCAGGAACGTGAACATCCCGGCGTACCCCGGGGAGCGGCGACCCAGCCCGGCCCAGCGGGACAGGTGGGTGGCCTCCCCGTCGGCGTCCCGGACGATGGTCACCACGCCGAACGAGGCGATCACCGTGAACCCGTACGCGACCAGGTAGAACAGCGTGCTGGACAGGCCGTCGCGGGTACCCACGGCGAGCACGCCGACCAGCAGGTACCCGGCGTTGGCGATCGACGAGTACGCGAGCAGGCGCTTGATGTCGGTCTGGGTGACCGCGAGGATCGAGCCGACCAGCATGGTGATCACCGCGATCACGCCGATGACGATCCGGAAGTCCCAGGCGGCCCGCTCGAAGGCCACGTACAGGACCCGGAGCAGCCCGCCGAACGCGGCGACCTTGGTGCACGAGGCCATGAACGCGGTGATCGGGGTCGGCGCGCCCTGGTACACGTCGGGGGTCCAGACGTGGAACGGTACGGCGGCGGCCTTGAACAGCAGCCCGATGGCGACCATCGCCAGGCCCGTATACAGCAGGAACGGGCTGTTGGTCGAGTCCTGGATGGCCGCGTGGATGTCCGCGAAGGTGATCCCGGACCGGCCGGCCTGGTTGGCGCTGGCCGGCAGGGCGGCGTACCCGTACAGCAGCGCGATGCCGAACAGGAAGAACGCCGAGGCGAACGCGCCGAGCAGGAAGTACTTCAGCGCCGCCTCCTGGGACAGCAGCCGGCGCCGGCGGGCCAGGCCACACATCAGGTACAGCGGCAGGGAGAAGACCTCCAGGGCCACGAACATGGTCAGCAGGTCGTTGGCGGAGACGAACAGCATCATGCCGCCGAGGGCGAACAGCAGCAGCGGGTACACCTCGGTGCCCGCGTCGCGCCGCTGGGCCTGCGCCCGGTCCGCCTCGGTACCGGCGGTAACCGCGGCGGCCGCCACGAACGGGCCACCCGGCTCCAGGGAGCGCTCGGCGACCAGGAGCAGCGCGACGATCCCGAGGACGGCCAGGGTGCCCTGGAGGAACAGGGCCGGCCCGTCGACGGCGATGGCACCGCCAGCGGTCAGCTCCCGTACCCCCGCTTCCCTGATCACCATGACCAGCGCCGCGACCAGCGACGCGAGGCCGACCACGACCTGGACCGGGTACCGGCGCCCGCGCCCGGCGAACGCCTCCACCAGCACCCCCACCGCCGCGCCCCCGAAAAGGATCAGCATCGGCGCGAGCGCCGCGTAGTTGAGGTGGGGCAGCTGCAACGAGTCCGCTGCGATGATCACTTGCCGCCTCCCTGTGCGACGGTCGGGTTCGGATCGGCCTTGCCCACCTGCGTGAAGGTCGCCTTGACCGCCGGGTTGATAACGTCGAGCACCGGCTTCGGGTAGAAGCCGAGCACCAGGATCAGCGCGATCAGCGGGGCCACCACGGCCATCTCCCGCGCCGAGATGTCCCGGCGCATCGTCTCGATCTTCTCCAGCGCCGGGTTCAACGCGCCCTGGGTCGTGCGCTGCACCATCCACAGGACGTACCCGGCGGCCAGGATGATGCCGAAGGTCGCGATCACCGCGACCGTCTTGTTGACCGTGAAGGTGCCCAGCAGCACCAGGAACTCGCTGACGAACGGGCTGGTGCCGGGCAGCGCCAGCGAGGCGAGGCCGGCGATCAGGAACACTCCGGCCAGCGACGGTACGAGCTTGCCGGCGCCGCCAAAGTCGGACACCAGGGCGCTGCCCCGCCGGGCTACGAGCATGCCGACCACGAGGAACAGCAGGCCGGTGGCCAGGCCGTGGTTGACCATGTAGAGCACCGCACCGGTACCGGCCTGGGTGGTGAAGGCGAAGATGCCGATGCCGATGAAGCCGAAGTGGGCGATCGACGTGTACGACACCAGGCGCTTGAGATCGTTCTGCCCGACCGCGAGCAGGGCCCCGTACACGATCCCGACCAGCGCCAGGGCCAGCCCGAGCGGCGCGAAGTACCGGGAGGCGTTGGGGAACAGCGGCAGGCAGTACCGCAGGATGCCGAACGTACCCACCTTGTCCAGGACGCCGACCAGCAGCGCCGCCGCACCGGCCGGCGCGGCGCCACCGGCGTCCGGCAGCCAGGTGTGGAACGGGAAGAACGGCGCCTTGATCGCGAACGCCAGGAAGAACCCGAGGAACAGCCAGCGTTCGGTGGTCGGGCTCATCGACACGTGGGTCAGCTGCGCCCAGTCGAAGGTGGCGTGGCCGAGCGAGGTGCGGCCGACCACCCACAGGCCGATCACGGCGGCGAGCATCAGCAGGCCGCCGACCAGCGAGTAGAGGAAGAACTTGACCGCCGCGTACTGCCGGCGGGCGCCGCCGTAGCTGCCGATCAGGAAGTACATCGGCACCAGCATGACCTCGAAGAACACGTAGAACAGGAAGACGTCCGCCGCCGCGAACACCCCGATCATCGTGGACTCCAGGGCCAGGAGCAGGGCGAAATACGCCGGCACCGACCGGCGGCCGGGTTCGCGAGCCGGCACTTGAGCCGGATCGGTAAGGCGGCGATCGTCCGCGTCGTGCCAGGAGGCGAGGATCACCAGGGGTACGAGCAGGGCGATCAGCGCCAGCATGACCAGCGCGATGCCGTCGGCTTCCAGCGTGAAGCGGGTACCCCAGGCTCTGATCCACGGGTACGACTCGCGGAACTGGAAATGCGGCCCGTTGACCTTGAAGGCGACGTACATCGCCACGGTCAGCGCGAACACCGCCAGCGACCAGACCAGGGCCACCGTCTTGGCCAGCCCCGGCTTGGTCCTCGGCAGGGCGGCCACCACGGCGGCCCCCACCGCCGGTGCCACCGTCAGGACGGATAGATACGGGAACGTCATCCGAGCGTCACCGCCAGCATCGCCGCTACCACGAGCAGGGCACCTCCGAGCATCGACAGGGCGTACGAGCGGACGAAGCCGGTCTGGGCGCGGCGCAATCGGCCCGAGCCGCCGCCGACGGTGGCGGCGAGCCCGTTGACCAGCCCGTCGAGCCCCCGACTGTCGAAGTAGACCAGCGCCCGGGTCAGGTACAGGCCGGGCTTCTCGAACAGCGCCTCGTTGACCGCGTCGCCGTACAGGTTGCGGCGGGCGGCGGTGACCAGCGGTCCGGCGGGCTGCTCGGCGAGTGCGGTACCGGTACGGAACAGCGCCCAGGCGCCGAGCCCACCCGCGAGTACGACGACCAGGGTCAGGATGGTGACCGTCAG
>VAXX01000086.1 GCA_005885115.1 Actinomycetota bacterium
CCCGCCCTCGATGTCCTTGCCCAGCGCGACGACCAGCGGGTGGTGGTCGCTGGTGGCCGCCCGCGAGCGCAGGACGTCCCCGAGCGCGACGTTCTCCCGGTCGGTGTTCGGGATCTCCACGCCGACCGCCGACTTGCCGGGAATCGGGGAGATGATCCGTACGTCCGGCGACTTGACCGCGTACGCGATGTTGCGCGACAACTGGGTGATCCGCTCGACCTTCACGCCCGGCCCCAGCTCGACCTCGTACCGGGTCACCGTCGGTCCCCGGGCGAACCCGGTGACCGCCGCGTCCACGTCGAACTGCTCGAAGACCCCCTGGAGCGCGTTGATCACGTCGTCGTTGGCCCGGCTCCGCGCCTTCGGCGCGTCGCCGACCGCGAGCAGGTGCGGCGGCGGCAGCTTGTAGTCGGCGTCGGTGAGCGCCAACTGTTCGGCCCGGGTCGGCAGCGGCGAGTGTTCGGGCGGCTCCGGCGCCTTGCGCTTACGCGGCGCCCGGGGTACCGGCACCGTGTCGTGTACCACCTCGACGTCCGGCCCGATCGGCTCGTCCCCGGGATCCGGCGCCGCCATCGCGGCCTGCCGGCGGCGGGCCGGACGCCGCCGGGCTGGCGGCAGCTCGTCCACTTCCTCATCGTCCACTATGGACAGTTCCGGGTCGGTCCGACCGATGGCCATGTCCCGGACCTGGGCCAGCCGCTCGGGGATCCGGTTGATCGGCGTCGCGGTCACCACGAGCAGGCCGAACAGCGCGACGATGACCAGTACCGGCGCGGCCACCCAGGAGGTCACCGCGTCGGCCAGCAGCCCGCCGGTGACCTTGCCGAGCAGCCCGCCGGCGTGCTCCATCTCCAGCACGCCGGCCGGCGCCCCACCGGCCAGGTGCAGCAGTCCGCCCGCCCCGATGAACAGGGCGCTCCAGCCGACCACCCCCCGGCCGCGGTGCGCCTCGTCGGCCGGGGCCCGCATCAGCTTGACCGCACCGACCAGCAGCAGGACCGGCAGGGCCAGCGCGAGGTCGCCGAGGAACAGCCGCAGTACCAGCGCGATGTAACTGCCGAACGGACCGCCCGCGTGGAACCACACCGCCGCCGCGAGCAGCAGGGCGAAGGCGAGTACGAGCAGGCCGGCACCGTCCCGGCGGTGTTCGGGCTCCAACTCCCGGGCGTCGGCGGCGCGCCGCCCGGCGGCGCGGACCAGCCAGCCGACCCCGTGGGCCAGGCCCATCCACAGCAGCCAGAGCAGCCGGCCCAGGACATCGAGCGGACCGGGCATCCGGGCGGCACGCGCGGAAAGCCGGCGCCCCCGGGACGTACTTCGACGCCGGCTCGCCTGAGAGGTGCGGCCCGCCATGCCGTCACGGTAACGGCGAGGTCCGCTCAGGTCCGTAAGGCTCGCCGGCGGTAGTACCACCAGCCCAGCCAGGACACCAGTACCACGGTCGCGGCGACTATCCGCATCGTCATCAGGTACCGCGCCGGGTACAGCACCCCGGTGACGTACGTGTCGATGAAGCCCCGGTCGTAGCCGGGCTGGCCGGAGCGTTGGCGCGCCCAGTTCTCCGCCCAGGTCAACGGGCAGTTCACCGCGTTGGTGACGATCAGGATCCCCCAGGTCGCGGCCGCCGCGTGCGGCCAGATCGCGCGCGGCCAACGCCAGGCGAGGAAGCCGCCGAGCACCACGTACCCCAGGAAGGCGAAGTGTGCCACCAGAATCACCGATACGAGCAGGCGGTATCCCACCCCCCTAGGCTAGTGACACGAGATTCATGTGCCGTCCACCCGGATTTCGGACGGCTCTGGTTACGTCCCCGGCACGTACCCATCTTCGGAGGTTCCCCCGGTGAGAATCGGATTCTTACGCCGCCGCCGCCCGCTGGTTCTCGGCGCGGCCACGGCCCTCGCGCTCGGCGCGGCCACCGCGCCGGCGTTCGCGAACGCCAGCGACGACCACGGGCGCGGCCCGATCAGGCACATCGTCGTCATCTACGAGGAGAACCACTCCTTCGACAACCTGTTCGGCGGCTGGGAGGGCGTCAACGGGATCGACGCCGCGGCCGCCTCCGGCCACGTCATCCAGAACGCCAAGGACGGCACGGCGCTGCCCTGCCTGCCGCAGAACGACGTCAACCTGTCCTCGCCCCCGCTGCCGGCCACCTGCCACGGCACCGTCGGCGGCACGGTCGTGGACTCGGCGTTCACCAACCAGCCGTTCCTGATCGACGACTACATCAAGCCGACGGACAACACCTGCCCGGCGCCGGGCGTCTTCGCGCCGCACGGCGTCCGCAAGGACTCGGCCGGCGCGCTGCCCGGCGGTTGCACCGAGGACCTGGTCCACCGGTACTACCAGGAGCAGTGGCAGATCGACGGCGGCAGGCAGGACCGGTACGTCGCCGGCAGCGACGCGGTCGGGCTGTCCATGGGCCGGTACGACACCAGGTCCCTGCCGATCTACCGGTACCTGCACAGCGCCGGCGCGCCGAAGTACCAGATCGCCGACGACTTCTTCCAGGGCGCGTTCGGTGGCTCGTTCCTCAACCACCAGTGGCTGATCGCGGCCGCCGCCCCGGTCTGGCCGAACGCGGTGTCCGACGGCGGCCCCGCCGACCTGCACTCGGTGGTCGGCGCGGACGGCAACCCGGGTAACTACCCGCTGCACCCCACCAGCGGCACCAGGGACCTCCCGCTGACCCAGGCCGCCAACCCGGACGGGTCGTGCAAGGTCACCCCGGGCGCCCCGACCCCGCCCCCCGGTACGGTCTGCGGCGACCACGCGGTCAACACGATCCAGCCGACGTACCAGCCGTTCGCGCCGGGTACCCCGGCGACCAGGCAGCTCCCGCCGCAGACCGGCGCCACGATCGGCGACCGGCTCTCGGCCAGGGGAGTCGACTGGGCCTGGTACTCCGGCGGCTGGGACAACGCGGCCGGCAACGTCGGCGGCGCCGGCTGGACCAACGGCAGCACCCCGGGTACCTGCACCGACCCGCAGCACATCGCCACGTCGGTGTACCCGTACTGCCCGGACAAGCTGTTCCAGTTCCACCACCAGCCGTTCAACTACTACGCCGCGTACGCGCCGGGGACCGCTGCCCGGGCCGCGCACCTGCGCGACGAGGCGGAGTTCATCGCGGCCGCCAAGGCCGGCACGCTCAGGCCGGTCAGCTTCGTCAAGCCGGTCGGTGAGGAGAACGAGCACCCCGGCTACGGCAGCGAGCACAACGGCAACGACCACCTGGTCGACCTGATCCAGGCGATCGAGTCCGGACCCGAGGCGAAGAACACCGCGATCGTCGTCACGTACGACGAGTTCGGCGGGCAGTGGGACCACGTCTCGCCGCCCACCGGTGCGGGGGTGTCCGACATGTGGGGTCCGGGTACCCGGATCCCGGCGCTGATCATCTCACCGAAGCTCGCCGAGTCGGTCAGCGTCGACCACCACGAGTACGACACCACCTCGATCATCGCGACGATCGAGCACGTGTACCGGCTGGCTCCACTCGGTACCCGCGACGCCGCCGTCCGGCCCCTCACCCTGTTCGGTGACGGGGACGACGAGCGGGACTGACGGCACCACGGCCGGCTGCGCGGCACGATCGTGCCGCGCAGCCGGTCAGCCGTTGTCGACGTACAGGCAGAACGGGTGCCCGACCGGATCGAGCATCACCCGTACGGTCTGCTGCGGCTGGAACTCCGCGACCGTGGCACCCGCCTCGACGGCGGCGGCGACCGCCGCGTCCAGGTCGCCGACCTCCAGGTCCAGGTGCAGCATCTGCTGCTGCCGCCCGGCCTCGGGCGGCCACACCGGCGGTACGTACTCCGGCGAGGTCTGGAAGCCCAGGTACGCGACCCCGTCGAGGGGCTTGAGCGTCGCCCAGTCCGGCTCGTTCTTTTCGATCTTCCAGCCGAGCAGGCGCGCGTAGAAGTCGGCGAGCGCGTGCGCGTCCGGCGCGTCGAGCACCGCGCCCCAGTAGTGCGAAGGTGACCGGTCCAGCATCCTCTCATCCTCCCCCGGCTCGTCGGCGAGCGGACGAACTGATCAGACCTCGACCACGTTCGGGACGATCATCGGGCGGCGGCGGTAGGTGTCGTTGACCCAGCGCCCGACCGTACGCCGGACGATCTGCTGCAACTGGTGCGGATCGGCGATCCCCTCCAGGGCCGCCCGGTCCAGGGCCTCGGTGACCAGCGGGATCACCGGGTCGAACACCGCCGGGTCCTCCGAGAACCCCTTCGCCGATACGGTGGGGCCGCCGACCACCTTGCCGGTGACCGAGTCCACCACCACGGTGGCCGCGATGAAGCCACCGTCGCCGAGGATCTTCCGTTCGGTGAGCAGGGACTCCCCGACGTCACCGACGGCCAGGCCGTCGACGTAGACGTACCGGCTCTTGACGTGGCCGACCAGGCGGGCCCGGCCGTCCACGAGGTCCACGACGTCGCCGTCCTCGCACAGCACGACCCGGTCCGGGGCCACCCCGGACTCGACGGCCAGCCGGGCGTGTGCCCGCAGGTGCCGCCACTCCCCGTGTACGGGCAGGAAGTTGCTCGGCCGGACCACGTTGAGCAGGTACAGCAGCTCCCCGGCGGAGGAGTGCCCGGACACGTGTACCTTCGCCACGTCCTTGTGCACCACGAAGGCGCCGGCCCGGGACAGCTGGTTGATCACCCGGTACACGGCGGTCTCGTTGCCCGGTACCAGTGACGACGCCAGTACCACGGTGTCGCCCGGCTCGACCACGATGTGCCGGTGGTCGCCGGTGGCCATCCGGCCCAGCGCGCTCATCGGCTCACCCTGGGAGCCGGTGGACATCAGCACGATCTGGTCGGGCGGCAGCGAGGTCGCCTCGTCCAGCCCGACGACCAGCCCGCCGGGGATGCGCAACAGGCCCAGATCCCGGGCGATGCCCATGTTGCGGACCATCGAGCGGCCGATGAAGGCGACCTTCCGACCGTGCCCGTACGCCGAGTCGAGCACCTGCTGCACCCGGTGTACGTGCGAGGCGAACGAGGCCACGATGATCCGGCCCTTGGCGCTGCGGAAGATGCTGTCCAGGACCGGCCCGATCTCCCGCTCGGGCGGGACGAACCCGGGGATCTCGGCGTTGGTGGAGTCGGCGAGCAGCAGGTCGACGCCCTGGGCGCCGAGCCGGGCGAAGCCGGCCAGGTCGGTGAGCCGGCCGTCGAGCGGCAACTGGTCCATCTTGAAGTCGCCGGTATGCAGCACGATCCCGGCCCCGGTCCGGATGGCCACCGCCAGCGCGTCCGGGATCGAGTGGTTGACCGCGAAGAACTCGCAGTCGAAGGGGCCGAGCCGCTCGATCTGCCCCTCCCGGACGACCAGGCTGTACGGCTGGATCCGCCGC
>VAXX01000087.1:0-3858 GCA_005885115.1 Actinomycetota bacterium
AAGAGCGTCGACAAGGTGGTCAACGAACGGTCCAAGCTGATCCGGGTACAGGTGCAGCAGGTACCCGGGATGTCGCTGGCCGAGCGGGTACCGGCCCAGGGCAGCTACCTGGTCGCGCCGAACGGTTCGGCGATGGTCGGCGCGACGCCGCAGGAGTTGGAGGGCTCGGAGACGGCCCGCACCGGCTACCAGGGTCTGGCCATCGCCGACGACGTGACCATGGTGGCGATCCCGGACCTGTTGACCGTGGCCACCCGCGAGGACGGCAGCTTCGACGAGGAGGTGTACCTCGCCGCCCAGGGCCGGCTGGTGGACTGGTGTGAGGCCAGTGGTACCCGGATGGCCATCTTGGACTCCCCGCCCGGCCTGTCCGCCCAGGGCGCGCTGGACTGGCGGGCGGCGCTGGGCAAGGACAGCGGCTTCGGTGCGGCGTACTACCCGCACCTGGTGGTGGCGAACCCCTTGGCCACCAACGGTTCCACCAGCGGCGAGAAGTTCCTGACAGTACCGCCGAGCGGGCACGTGGCCGGGGTGTGGGCGCGCACCGACGCGGTACGCGGGGTGTGGAAGGCGCCGGCCAACGAGGTCGTGCGGGGGGTGGCCCGGCTGGAGACCGACATCACCACCGGCGAGCAGTCCCTGCTCAACCCGCAGCAGGTCAACTGCATCCGGGCGTTCGGCGCCAACGGGATCCGGATCTGGGGTGCCCGTACGCTGGCGGCGACCGACCAGAGCTGGCGGTACATCAACGTCCGGCGGCTGTTCATCTTCATCGAGGAGTCGATCCGCCGGGGTACCCAGTGGGTCGTGTTCGAGCCCAACGACGCGGACCTGTGGGCGCGGGTACGGCGTACCGTCTCGGTCTTCCTGCACGGCCTGTGGATGCAGGGCGCGCTCGTCGGGCAGACCCCGGGCCAGGCATTCTTCGTCCTGTGCGACGAGAGCAACAACCCGCCCGGCTCGGTGGACGAGGGCAAGCTGATCGTCGACATCGGGGTGGCTCCGGTGAAGCCGGCCGAGTTCGTGATCTTCCGCATCAGTCAGTGGCAGGGCGGCGCGGCCACGGCCGAGTGAACCGCCGAGTGAACGGAGAGACGTGAATGCCTGACTTGACACCTACCTTCATCTTCGTGCTGGAGATCGACAGCGTGGAGATGGGTAGTTTCCGTAAGTGCGCTGGGATCGAGTCGGAGACCGAGACCATCGAGTACAAGGAGGCGACCAAGGAAGGTCGCATGATCATCCGCAAGGTGCCCGGCGCGATGAAGTGGTCGGACATCACGCTGGAGCGCCGGATCGACGAGACCACCTCGCTGTGGGAGTGGCGCAAGCAGGTGATCGAGGGCGACATCGACGGGGCCCGGCGCAACGGCGCGATCGTCTGCAAGAACTCCAAGCAGGAGGAGGTGGCGCGCTGGGAGTTCACCTCGGGCTGGCCGTCCAAGTGGACCGGTGCCGACTTCGACGCCGGCTCCAACGACATCGCCACCGAGAAGGTCGTCATCACGCACGAAGGTCTCGTCCGGGCATGAGTCTGCACACGGAATACCCGTTCACGCTGCCGAAAGGGTACGTCGACGAGGACGGCACCCTGCACAAGACCGGCGTCATGCGGCTGGCGTGCGCGCGCGACGAGATCGAACCGCTGCGCGATCCCCGGGTCAAGGAGAACGAGGCGTACGCCAGCGTGATCGTCCTGGCCCGGGTGGTCACCGAGCTGGGCAAGCTGCGTACGGTCAACACCAAGGTGATCGAGGGGCTGTTCGCCAGCGACTTCGGTTACCTGCAGGACTTCTACCGCATCATCAACTTCGGTGTCCCGAGCATCCTGGGCACGATGGAGCCGGGCAGCCCTTTCCCCCGGGAGTCGGTGGCGGTGGGCTAGGGCGTTACGCCGTCGACGAGATCTGGCAGGAGATCACCTACCTCGCGTACCACCTGCACTGGGGGCTGGATCCCCTGCTGGATCTCGAACACGGCGACCGGATCAGGCTGCTGGAACAGGTGGCCAGCCTGAACGAGCGGGCATGGCAGGGAGTCGTCGGTGGCTAGTTCGCGGACCATGGATCCGCCCTTCGCCGGGAAGTTCGTCTTCTCCGTCGAGGGGCTGACGATCGGTGCCTTCACCGAGGTGAGCGGGCTGTCGGTGTCGATCGACGTGGAGGAGCTGGCCGAGGGCGGGCAGAACCAGTACACCCACAAGCTGCCCGGCCGGATGAAGTGGCCCAACCTGGTGCTCAAGCGCGGCATCACCGAGACCGACAACCTGTTCCAGTGGTTCGCCACCAGTTCCGGGGACGGGTTCGCCGGTGCCGGCAACAAGATCGAGCGGCGTACCGGCCGGGTGGAGCTGCGCGACGCCGCCGGTAGGACGGTCCGCAAGTGGGAGTTCACCGGCGCGTACCCGGTGAAGTGGAGCGGCCCGAAGCTGGCCGCGTCCGCCCGGGACCTCGCGGTCGAGGAGCTGGAGGTGTGCCACAGTGGCTTCACCACATCGGGGTGAGTCCCTCGGCGCTGGCCGGCTGCGGCGGAGCGCGGCCCGGCCGCGGCTGCCCCGGCGGTACCGGAGCCTGGCCGCGTATGCCCCCTCGGCGCTCCTGCACGGCCCGGTCGACGCCACCTCGTTGCCGGTACGCCGGCCGTGGTGGCTGGTCGCCGCCCGGCACGCGGCACTGCGGTTGGGCCGGCTGCACACCGCGGAACCGGCGAGCGCACCGGTCCCCGTGGTGCCACCCGCCGCCGTACCCGCGCCGGTACGCCGGGCGCCGCTGACCCGGCACCCGGTGCCCGGTCCCGGTCCGGGCGCCACCACGTCGCGGCCCAGCCTCGCGGCCTCCGGTCCCCGTCCCGGGGCACCCGGTCCTGGAGCGTCCGGTCCTGGAGCCTCCGGTCCTGGAGCCTCCGGGCGCGGCCTGGGCGGCGCCCGGGTCACCGGCGGCCCTACCCATCGGGCGGCCGCACGGGTTCACGACCGCCCGATGGTGTCCCGGCCGGTCCCGCTGACCGGACCGATCGCGCCCCTGACCCCGGTCCCGGCGCCGGTCGGCGGTACCGTCGCGGCGCGGCCGGGCAGCGCTCCGGAGGTGAGCGTCGGGAACGTCGGTGAGCTGCCGGTCCTCGGTGGCGCACCGGTGGCCGCCCCGTCCGGCGGGTTCGACGTATCCGGTGCGGTGACCGTGTCACCCGGCCCGGCCGCGCCGGTGGCGTCGGCGTCGGTACTGATGCGGGCGGCGTCGGCGGCGCCGTCCACCGGTTCGGTCCCGGCGGTCCAGCGGGCGGTCGCACCGGGCGTGTACGCGCGGGCACCGCTGACCCGTACGGCGTCGGCGGCGTCGCGTACGCCGCCGGGCCCGGGACACAGCGCCGAGGCGCGCTGGCGGGCCGCCGTCGCCTCCCGGCCGCTGGAGAGCCCCCGACCGTTCCCGACCCGGCTACGCCCGCTCGTCGAGTCGTTGACCGGCAGTGCGCAGCGGGCGGCGTACACGACCGGGCCGGCGACCCGGGAGGCGCTGTCGGCGGCCGGTGCCGTGGGCGCGTCGACCGGTACCGTCGTGCACCTCCCGACGGCGCCGACCGGACGACCGGGCCCGCTGCTCGGGGTCGTCGCGCACGAGCTGGCGCACACCCGCAACCCGGTGTCCCGGCCGAGGTTCCTGCTGGAGGTACCGCACGGCGCGGCCGACGCCGAGGAGCGGGCGGCCCAGGCGGTGGGGCGCCGGGTACAGGCGGCCGGGGACCAGGTGGCGTCGCTCGGGGCCGGGATCGTCGGGGACCTGCCGGTGGGCGGGTCGGGCCGGATCCCGGACCTCGGCGGGGCGGCCCGCGCGGCACTCGGCGGCCAGCTTCCCGACGTCGGCG
>VAXX01000087.1:3984-17416 GCA_005885115.1 Actinomycetota bacterium
ACATCGACCACCTCGCCGACGTCCTCGAACAGCGCGTGCTGCGCCAGATCGAGCGCCGCGGCGGACGCTACTCGGGGATGTTCTGATGGGTGAGCCAACATGAGCGGACCGTCCAAGGCGTACCTGCTGCCCGAGCGCGGCGACCCGATCTACTGCCTGTTCAACCCGGCGGAGCTGACGGTCAGCAAGTCGAACTCCTGGCAGGGCGGGCAGAGCAAGGGCCGCAACGCGCCGGAGCAGCGGTTCCAGTCCGGCCAGGCGGCCACCCTGTCGCTGAGCCTGACCTTCGACACCACGCACGAGGGCAGCGACGTCACCATCCATACGACGAAGCTGCTCAATCTGATGAAGGTCGATCCGGACCTGCCCGGCGGGGACCGGGGACGCAACTCGGCCCGCCCGCCGTGGGTGGAGTTCCACTGGGGCAAGCTGCACTCGTTCCGGGCGGTCATCGAGAAGCTCCAGCTGCGCTACACGTACTTCGCCAGCGACGGGATGCCGTTGCGGGCCAAGGTGGACCTGTCCCTCAAGCAGTGGAAGGACGAGGCCGAGCTGCCGCTGCAGAACCCGACCTCGTCCACGCCGATGGTGCACAGCGTGCATACGCTGCTGCCGGGGGAGACGCTGGACCGGGTGGCGGCGGCCCACTACCAGGACCCGAACCGGTGGCGGCTGATCGCCGAGGCGAACGGCATCGTCGACCCGCTCGACATCGCTCCCGGTACCGCGTTGATCCTGCCCGAACCCGGGGTACGGCACCGTGCCTGAACAGCGCCGCCTCGACGCGGCCGTGATCACGGTCGACGGCACCGCCATGTCGGCCGCGCTGTACGGGCGGATGATGCTGGTCTCCACCGATGTCTTCATCGACGGCCAGCCGGCCGCGACCGCGACCAGCGTCGCCCAGAACGCCCCGCCGCACCTGCCGCCGCCGGGCACCTCCGGCCGGCACGAGCTGGTCGTCACCGGCCTGGACCTGACCCACCGCCTGGCCCGCGGTCCGAAGACGCGTACGTTCCTGCGGATGACCGAGTCCGACATCGCCTCCCGGATCGCCGGAGAGTACGGCCTGGACACCGACATCGACGCGGTATCGGAGGCGCGCGAGTACGTGCTGCAGGCCGGCGAGACCGACTACGCCTTCCTCAAGCGGATCGCCGGCCGGATCGGGTACGACCTGTGGATCGCCGAGCGGACGTTCTTCTTCAAGCGCAAGGCGGAGGGGCGCAGCAAGCCGTACACGGTCAAGTGGGGGGAGAACCTGACCCGGTTCTCGGTCCGGTTCGCCTCCTCCGAGCACTGCGACGAGGTCGTGGTGAAGGCGTGGAACCCGCTGGACAAGACCGCGATCACCGGGCGGTCGAGCAGCGGTGACCCGGGTACCGACGCGCCCGCCGCCGACGAGATGGCCGCCGCCGCGCGGCACGCGTTCGGCCGGATCACCCGGTCCACCGGACAGTTCCCGGCCAGCAGCCCGACCGAGGCCGACGCGCTGGCGGACTCGTTGATTCTCAAGGCTTCCGGCGGTGCCGTCGTGTTGCGGGGCGAGGCCAACGGCAACCCGTGGCTGGGCGCTGGCGCGGACGTGTCCGTGGAACGGGTCGGCCGGCGGCTGGCCGGAAAGTACCGGGTCACCAGCGTCGAGCACGTGTACGGGGCGGACCGCCCGTACGTGACCCGGTTCGTCTGCGGCGGCAAGGAGGCGGCCGACATGGCCGACCTGCTCCGCGGCGCCGCATCCACCCCGGGCGGCCTCATCGTCGGCCTGGTCACCAACAACGACGACCCCGAGCACCTGGGCCGGGTCAAGGTGCGCTTCCCGACCCTGTCGGACTCCGACGAGAGTACGTGGGCCCGGGTGGCCACCCTCGGGGCCGGCCCGTCCCGGGGGATGCAGTGGCTGCCCGAAGTCGGCGACGAGGTCCTGGTCGGGTTCGAGCTCGAGCCGCAAGGACAAGCCGCCGCAGCCGGACGACGCGGTCAAGGGCGGGCAGACCACGGTACGGGTGCTGGCCAGCCGGAAGAACCACCGGCTCGTCCTCACCGACGATCCCACGAGCGCGGTGGACCTGAGCCTCGGCGACACCTCGACCGCGTTACATCTGGAGAAGGACGAGTCCCGGCTGACCGGCGAGCAGAAGCTGACCGTCACCGCGGCGACCATCGAACTGAAGGCGACCCAGAAGCTGGTCATCGACGCGCCGTCGGTCGAGATCACCGCCAAGTCCGAGCTCAAGCTCGCCGGCAAGCCGATCCGGCTCAACTGACAGGGGTACGAGGATGCCGCAACCCGCTGCCCGGCAGGGCGATCCCGTGGTCGGGACGGATACCCACATCCTGCTCGTACCCTCGCCGGGTGGGCCGGTACCGACGCCGACGCCGCTGCCGTTCTCGGGGCAGCTCGCCTCCGGTACCTCCACCGATGTCTTCATCAACGGCCAGCCGGCCGCGACCGCGACCAGCGTCGCCCAGAACGCCCCGCCGCACCTGCCGCCGCCGGGCACCTCGTTCAGCAAGCCGCCGACCAACCTGGGCCGGGTGCTGACCGGCTCGCCGACCGTGCTGGTCAACGGCAAGCAGCTGGCCCGGGTCGGCGACCCGGTGGCCACCTGCAACGACCCCGCGGACGCGCCGACCTCGTCGATCACCGCCGGCTCCCCGGATGTGCTGATCGCATGACCAGCGACGACGCGCTCTCCTCCGGGGAGGAGCAGAGATGACCGATCTGATCGGTTCGGGGTGGAGCTTCCCGGTGCGGTTGACGCCCGGGGGTAGCGTGCGGCTGGTCAGTGGTGCGGAGGAGATCGAGGCGGCGGTACGGATGATCCTCACCACGGCACCGGGGGAGCGGGTGATGCGCCCGGACTTCGGCTGCGCCATGTGGGAACAGGTCTTCGCGCCGGTCAACCCGAACACGCTGGGCCTGATCGAGCAGAGCGTCCGGGAGGCGCTGGCCCGGTGGGAGCCGCGGATCTCGCTGGACTCGGTGGCCGCGGTCCCCGACGAGGACAACGCGGTGGTACGCATCCAGATCGAGTACCACGTCCGGGCCACCAACGACCACCGCAACCTGGTGTTCCCGTTCTACGTGATCCCGCACGAGGAGCCGAGTCCGTGAGCGAGCGTCAGCGAGCGAACCATGAACCCAGTGCCCTCGTGCCTCACGACGGCACCGAGCGAAGCGAGGCGCCGGCGTGAGCTTGCCCGCACCGAACCTGGACGACCGGCGCTTCCAGGACATCGTCGACGAGGCGAAGCGGCGGATCACCCGGTACTGTCCAGAGTGGACAGACCACAATGTCTCCGACCCCGGCGTCGCGCTGATCGAGCTGTTCGCCTGGATGACCGAGATGATCCTGTACCGGGTCAACCAGGTCCCCGACCGGCTGTACGTGAAGTTCCTCGAACTGGTCGGCGTCGAGCTGTTCTCCGCCTCCCCGGCGCGTACCGACCTGCTGTTCACCCTCGCCGCGCCACCGGTCGAGCCGGTCCGGGTACCGTCGGGCACCCAGGTCGGCACCGAACGCGGGGAGGGCGAGGACCAGATCGTCTTCATGACCGACGAGGACCTGCAGCTCGTCCAGCCGGAGCTGACCGCCTGCCTGACCCGCAGCGCCGCCCGGTACGAGGACCACACCGAGGACCTGCGGCTGGACGGTTCGGTGGTGTCCTGCTTCCCGTCGCTGCGCCCCGGCGACGCCCTGTACCTGGGCTTCGCGAACGGCCTCGCCGGCAACCTGGTCCGGCTCAGCGTCAACGTGAGCGGCGTGGACGCGCCCGGGATCGACCCGAGCCGGCCGCCCCGGGTGTGGCAGAGCTGGGACGGGGCAGACTGGCGGGAGGCGCGGATCCTCGCCGATACCAGCGAGGGCTTCAACTCCTCCGGCGAGGTGACCCTGCTGCTGGCCCGCCGGCACGAGCCGCTGGCGATCGGCGCGGTACGGGCGCACTGGGTGCGCTGCAAGCTCGTGGACACGGTACCGGGGCAGCCGCCGTACCACGTCTCCCCGCAGATCGAGTCGGTCGTACCGACCGGGCTCGGTGGCGCGGTCGCCGCGCACCACGCCGAGCCCGCGCCCGAGGAGTTGCTGGGTACCAGCACCGGCCGGCCCGGTCAGGTGTTCCAGGTACGCCGGGCACCGGTGCTGGCCCGCCGCCCGGGCGAGACGGTCCGGGTGGTACCACCGCGCCGCGAACCCCAGCGCGAGCCGGAGTCCTCGGTGTGGACCGAGGTCGCCGACTTCGCCGACGCGCGCCCCGACGACCGGGTGTTCACCTGGTCCGGGGCGACCGGCGAGATCCGGTTCGGTCCGGCCCTGACCGGGCGGGACGGCCGGGTCCGCCAGTACGGCGCGGTACCCGACGAGGACGCGCAGATCTACGTCAGCGGGTACCGGTACGGCGGCGGGCGGCGCGGCAACGTCGGCGCCGGGAAGCTGTCCATCCTGCTCACCGCGATCCCGTCGGTGGACTCGGTACGCAACCTCGACCCGGCCACCGGCGGCGTGGACGCGGAGTCGGTGGAGAACGCGAAGGTCCGCGGCCCGTTGTACCTGCGCGGCGGCCACCGGGCGGTGACCGCGGGCGACTTCGAGCGGCTGACCCTGGAGGCCGCCCCGGGCGTGGCGCGGGCCCGGTGCCTGCCGCCGGACAGCCCCGGGGCACCGGTACGGCTGATGGTCGTACCCCGGGTGGACATCCCGCCGGAGGAGCTGAAGCTGGAGCACCTCGCGCTGTCCGACGGGTTGGAGCGCCAGATCAAGGGGTTCCTCGACGAGCGGCGGCTGCTCACCACCCGGGTGCTGACGGATGTGCCGTCGTACCAGGGCATCACGGTGACCGCCGAGGTGCATGCCGCCGCGACGGTACGCGCGGAGAAGGTCCGTACCGAGGCCGAGTCCGCCCTGTACCGGTTCATCAACCCGATCACCGGCGGACCCGACGGGCAGGGCTGGCCCTTCGATCTGGACCTGTCCATCGGCGACGTGTTCTCGGTCCTGCGCGCCGTCCCGGGCGTCCTGCGCGCGGAGACCGTGCACATCTTCCTCGCCGACCTGAAGGGCGACATCGCTCCGGAGGAGGCCCGGCAACGGGTACGCCTGTCCAGCGAGGCGCTGTTCATGTCGGTACGCCACCGGGTGGTGGTACGGCAGTGACCGACTGGTTGGTGAAGCAGCTTCCCCAGGCGATGGCGCGGGACCAGGTGGTGGTCGGGTTCGTCCAGGCCTGCGGGGAGGTGGCCGACGGGCTGCGGGACCGGGTGACGACCGTCGAGCACGAACTGGACGTGGACCTCGCGCGCCCGGAGATGCTCAGCTACCTGGCGTCCTGGCTGGGCGTGGAGCTGGAGACGATCGCCTCGCCGGACGAGCCGGGCGCTCGTGATGCCCAGCGCCGGCTGATCCGCGCGGTCGGTCAGGTGATCGGCTGGCGGGGTACCCGCCGTGGCGTGGAGACGCTGCTGGAGGCGCTGACCGGGGCCCGGGCCGACGTCAGCGACTCCGGCGGGATCTTCGGCCGCGACGACCCGGTTCCGCCGGCGGACAACCTCGTACGGGTGTCGCTGACCCATACCGGCGGGCTGTCCGAGCAGCAGATACTGGCGTTCCTCGCCGGTGAGCTGCCGGTCGGTACCCGGGTGGAGCTGCACGTCCGGTCCGGTGCCCGATGACCGTGTACGGCGGCGCGGGCCTGGTGACCTGCCCGGACTGCGGGCGCCCGGTCCCGGCGGGGGACACCAAGTTGTGCCGCTACTGCGGGTACCCGCTGATGTTCGAATCGGCCGCCCGCGCCGATGCCTCGCCGGCCGGGGTCCTGCGCAAGCCCGACAGCGTCGACCGCACCCGCGACCCCGAGACCGGGCTGCTCGGCGGGCCGCCGCAGGTGGTCGCGCCGCAGCAGGCCCTCGGCCCGCACTGCCCGTCGTGCGGTCACCGCAGCGCGGCCCGCCGGGTCCGGTGCGAGGTCTGCGCGACCGAGCTGTGGCCGGGCGCGGCCTCGCCGGTACGCCGGCCGCCGTGGCCCGGCCCGGCCACTCCCACGGTCCGGCGCCGCCGGGTCAGCCTCACCACCCTCGCGCTGATCTGCGCGGTGGTGATCGCGGTCGCCGCCGTCTATCTCCTGGCCTACGCGCTGGCCTAGGAGAACACGACCCGCTTGATGATGGTCGGGTCGTTGCTGTTCGGGTCGGTGCTCGCGTGGCCGAACTGGATGGCGATGAGCGGGGCGCCGGGCGGCGCGTCGTAGTCGAAGGTCGCCTCGGTCATCGCCGGCGGGGTGGCCGGCGGCAGCGCCCTGATCGTGCCGTCGGCCTGCTGGATGAGCAGTTGGTACGGGGCACCCTTGCCGACCAGGAAGATCCCGTACGTCTTCGTGGCGCGCAGCGCGACGCTCGTCCCGGTGGTGCAGCCGGTCGTCGCGTGCTCCAGGTTCAGCGACAGCTTGACGCCCTGCGCGGCCCACAGGTCCCCGGAGATCGGTCGGTCCTGCGGTGGCTGCCCGTCCGGCGGCTGGCTGGGATCGAGGACCGTCGCCGTACCCGGCGCGGGTGTCCCGGCGGACTTCCCGGCGCTCGGCGATCCGGCCGGTGGGGCGGAACTGGCCGGCGCCGAGGGCGGTGCCGAGGTGACGATCTGCAACGGTGGCCCGGCGGCGACCCCGGTGGCCGCCGGCTGGCTCTGCGCGGCACCGGGCTTGCTGTCGGCGACGTTGCGCATCAACGCCCCGGCCAGGGTGGCCGTCGCGAGGACCCCGACCGCGAGCGCGATGCCGACGAAGCGCAGCGGGCCGCCCGGGATCCGGGGCCGCTGGGTGAACGTGACCAGCTTCTCGCTGGACAGGTCCGTCCCGGCGGCGGCCCGTACGGTCAGCGTGCGCCGTAGCTCCTGACCCGACCAGGGCGCCGCGGCGCGTACGGTCAACTCCGCGGGCGCGGTCGCGTTCGGGGCCACCCGTACGCTGCGCGGGCGGAAGAAGAAGCCGACCACGCCCTCGGGGTCGCTGCCCTGCAGGCTGACGTCCAGCGGGGTGTTGCCCTGGTTCGTCAGGCGCAGCGCGTACGTGGCCGTACCGCCGCCGGTCGCCGCCTCCGGCTGCGCCTCGATCGACACTCCCGGCGCGGGCTGTACGTCCAGCCGCAGCTCCTCGCACCGGGACACCCGCTTCTGGTACGGGGACCGGACCAGGATCCCCAGGGTGTACAGGCCGGCGTCGGGGGCGGGCCGCTCGGGTACCCGCAGGTTCACGGTGACCGTGCCGACCTCGACCTCGGTACCCTCACCGGGCCGTACGGTGACCCGCTCCGGTACCACCTGCACCTTCGGCATGCCGTTCACGGCTCAGCCCTCCACGCGCGGCGCCACCCACGACGCCCAGTCCTGCGCCGAGCTGGCCCCGGCCTCCACCCGCAGCCGGATCTTCGTGGCCCCGACCGCCGAGCTGAGGTCGTCGTCGATCCCGACGAGTACGCCGTCCCGGCCGATGTCGTGCGTCCGGCTCAGCTCCTTGACCGCGCCGTTCGGGAAGACCGCGACGACCACGAACTCGGCGTCGCCGGCCGAGGGCGGGTTGGCCACCGCGATGAAGCCGACGGTGGCCCGGAAGTGGTCGCCGGCCGCGATCGGGGTGGGCAGGGTGAAGTCGCCGTTGATCCAGCCCTGGTTGTTCTCCACCCACTGGGGGTGGGTCTCCAGGAACTGCGGTGAGCTGCCGTCCTCCAGCAGGAGCGAGTTGGCCGGTCGGATGATCGCGAACCCGCGTGCGTCGGTCTCCGAGCCGGGGAACGGCAGCGCACCGGCGCCGCTGCGCCAGGTCGCCTGCGCCGCGTGGCTGATCAGGGAGAACGGCGGGGTCTTCCCGCTGGATACGGTCAGGGTCACCGGGTCGCCGGGCATCGCGGTGGCGCCGCCGGCCGGGTTCTGGGCGATGACGCTGCCGGCGGGGACGGTGTTGCTGGCCCGCTTCACGACGGTCACCGGCTTCGGGGCCACCGTGACGACCGTGATCGGCAGCGACGCCGTGGCGGACTGCCCGCCGGGGCCGGTGGCCTTCACCGCGACCTGGTACGTCTGCGCCACGCCCCAGTGGTGCGCGGTGAGCAGGCCGGTGGCGCCCTGCCCGTCGCCGAAGGTCCACCGGGCGCCGGTCGGCGGCCCACCGGATACCGCCGTCACCTTGAGCGTGACGTCCACACCCACCGGAGCGGTCGCGGTGGACACCGAGATCGCGACCACGAACGGCGCCCGGGGCCGGGTCGGCGGCGTACCCGTCGGGGAGCTGGGGGTCTGAACGGGTGGCTGCTGCGGCTGGGTCGGCGACTCCGGCGGGCCCGGGTTCGGGCTCGGGCTGGGACTGCTCGTCGCGCTCAGGCCCTTCTTCGGGTCCTTCGGGTCGTACTTGGCGATCCGGCGTACCCCGCCGTCCAGGCGCAGGACCCCGGCGTGCTCGCTGTCCGGGTCGTTGAAGAACACCACGCCGTCGCGGGTCAGCAGCTGGAACCGGGTCTTCGGGTCCAGCACCTTGGGCTGCGCGACGATCCGGGACTCGCGCAGGTCCACGATCCAGGCCCGGCCGCTGGCGTAGTCCGGTACGAACAGCCGCCCGCCCGTCTCCACCGGACTGCCCAGGTCGGCGGCGCCGGCCGTGCCCAGCGGTACGGCGCTCGCGCAGGTCGTCGCGGTCAGCTCGCAGATGTCCAGCAGTCCGCGGGCCAGGGCCAGGTACAGGCGGGGGCTGTGCGGCGAGCCGCTGACCGCGACCTGGTCGCCGGGCCGCAGATCCAGACCCACAGTGGTACGCGCGGCTCCGCTGCCCG
Source organism: Actinomycetota bacterium (assembly GCA_005885115.1). Classification (GTDB taxonomy): domain Bacteria; phylum Actinomycetota; class Actinomycetes; order Mycobacteriales; family Micromonosporaceae; genus AC-43. The sequence goes on from VAXX01000087.1 coordinate 12,797, forward strand.
GGTCCAGCCGGGTCGCCGTACGGGCGGCACCGTCCACGATGACCGGGGCGCCGTCGGACAGGACGAGCTGCCCGGCACCGGGTCGGGCCGCACCGCGGCGGGTATGCCGCTGCCCGTGGTCGATCCACACCAGGTCACCGGTCGGGGTGTCCAGCACCCACAGCCGGCCCGCGTCGTCCAGCGCCGCCCCGTCCGGGCTGACCTCGGTGGCCAGCGGCACCGGGGTACCCAGGTCGGTGAGGCTGTTCGGGTCCGTGGCGGTCAGCACGCCGCGCCGGGCGTCCAGGGCGTACAGGGAGTCGGTGCCGGCGAAGGCCCGCAGCCCGTCACCGGCGTCGGGGATCGGCGTCGCCGGCGGGCTCGCGGTGAAGGTCGCCCCGTCGACCCGGCGCAGCGTACCGGTGGAGCGGTTGACCGCGTACGCCGTCGCACCCTGCTGTACCACGTCGAGGTGCTCGCCGGCCGCGGCGACCTGGACCTGGGCGGCCACCTCGGCCGACGAGCCGTCGAGCAGGGTCAGCTGTCCCACCTGGGACGAGGCGAGCCAGGCGGCCCCGGACAGCAGTTGCGGGCGGACCGCCGGATAGCCGCCGCTCGCCCCGGCCAGTACCAGCCCGCCACCCAGTACCACGACACCGAGCCCCGCGGCCGCCGCACGTACCCGCCTGGAACCCCGTCGCACGACCCTAGCCCTTCTGCAGGTCCGTCAAGGCCCGGCGCAGTGCCCGCCGGTCGCGCCACCCGTACACCAGCGGCCGGGGGTCGAACCAGGCACGCAGCGCCCGCAGTACCCCGCCGGAGCGCCGCAGGTCCCGGCGGAACTGCCGGGTCAGCTCCCACGCCTCCCGGACCGCGTCCGGGGGCGGGTCGCCCGGGAAGAACACCGCCTGCGTGACGATCGGCGCCAGGACGGCGACCGCGCCCGCCGATTCGCCCAACTGGTCCTGCGCGTGCCGGGCGGCCTCCATCGCGGTGAGCGAGCGCGGCACCGGAATGCCCCGCTCGACCAGCCGGTCCGTCGAGTCCCGCCACGCGCCGATGATCCGCTGCGCGCCGCTGCCGCGCCGGTGCCGGCGGCGCCGGACGAACTTGCCCGCGACGATCGACAGCACCAGCAGCAGGATCAACCCGATCAGCGCCGCGACGCCGATCAGCGTGCCGGTCAGGATCCGTGCCCCGGTACCAGGTCCGGCGGTCAGTCCGGGTACCACCTCGGGCTGGTTGCCCTGGTTCTTCGGGTCCCCGGGCTTGTCCGGCGCCCCGGCCGGCGCGTTGGAATCCGGCTGCTTCGGGTCGGGCCGGACGGTGAAGTCGGTCGGGTCGAAGGACACCCAGCCGTACCCGGCCATGTCGACCTCGGCCCAGGCGTGCGCGTCGGCGGTCGTGACGGTGTACGTGTCGCCCCGCCGGGCGGCCGGGCGCAGCAGGTAGCCGACCGCGACCCGGGCCGGGAAGCCCTGGTCCCGGGCCAGGACCGCGAAGGCGGCGGCGAACTGCTCCGCGTACCCGATCCGGTCCTGGGGGTTGGTGCCGAACAGCCGGCGCAGCGCGTCGTACGAGTGACCCGGCCGGGCGTCCAGGCTGTACGGCAGCTTGCGCAGATAGTCCTGGATCGCCACCAGCTTGGCGTACGGGCTGCTGCCCTGCGCGGTGAGCTCCCTGGCCTTGGCGTCCAGTTCCGGCGGCAGCCCGGGCGGCAACTGGGTGTCCCGCACCGCGTCCCCGGTCAGGTTCGGCACCGCCGTCCGCAGCCCGGCATCGTCCGGCGCCACCGTGCCGACCAGGTCGTAGCCGAGCCCGTGGACGTCCGGCCCGTGCGTGACCAGGACGCCCGACCGCGCACTGAACCCGAGCCCGGTCGCGCCGACCTGGACCGGCCAGCCGACCACCGGCAGGTACGGCCCGGTCAGGTCCTGGATCTCGATCCGCGCCCGGACCTGCCGGGGGTTCTCGAGGTTCGGGTCGGCCGGCAGGGTGTGCCCGGCCACCAGGAACGTGTCGTCCGAGGTCCACAGCGCCCCGTCGTAGGTGTCCAGCGCGGCCGTGCGGACCCGGTCGATCCCGGTGCCGTCCAGTTGCACGGTGAACAGGGTCCGCGCCGGCTGCTCGCGCAACTGGCTCTTGAGTCCGACCAGCGGGGTCAGCGTGTCCTCGACCTGGAACTGTCGGGGCGTCACGGTTCTCGGGTCGAAGCGCGCGGTACCCGAGGCCACCGGCACGAACCGCGCGCCGCTGATCCCCAGCGCCGCGACCACGAGCGCGACCGGCAGCCCGAACGCGATCCGCCCGGCGATCCGCCGGCGCCGGCGCGGGTCGGGCGTCGGGGCCACGTCCAGCATCGCGGCGGCCTGCTGGCTCTCCAGCCGGATCACCCGGACCACTACCAGCAGCAGGGTGGCCAGCAGGTACGCGGCGGTGACCGGCAGCCCGGCCGCGGGCCGGCTCGCGGTGAACAGCAGCCCGATCACCAGCGCCAGCAGGGTGGGCGCGGCCGGAGCGAGGACGGCCCGGGTACGCAGTGCCAGCGCGATCGACGCGACCGTGGCCACGAAGGTGACCAGGACCGGAGTGATCAGCAGATCGGCGGTCACGTCGGCCGGTAGCCCCACGCTGAGCATCCGCGCCCAGCCGTGCAGCAGTCCGGTACCCAGGCTCGTGGCCGTGCGTACCGTCGGCACCCCGTGGTCGAGGGTGTCCCGGTAGACCAGGCCGACCGCGAGCGCGACGAAACCGAGCAGCACCACGAGCAGCGTGGTCAGGGCGCGCCAGCGGCGTACCGCGGTGACCACCCCGAGGACGGCCGCGCCGGCCGCGGCGCCGAGCACCGCCGGCAGGTACCCCCGGCTGGTGAAGAACCCGCCGTACAGCACCGCGGTCATCGCCGCCGCCATGGTGACCAGCGCGACCTCGAGGTACGCGAGGAACCCGGACCTGGTCACCGGCGCACCAGGTGGTTCCACGCCGCCGCGAACTCCGCGCCGCTGTGCACGTTGACCCCGATCACGCCGCGCAGCCCGGCCGGCGGCCCGGCGAAACGCTCGGCGAACTGGATGAGACTGACCATCAGGAACTTGGGCCGCACCGCCGGCAGTACCGCCAGCAGATGCTGGTCGGGCTGGCCGGTGACGATGCCCAGGGACACCCCGCTGTCCGCCGGTACCAGCCGGGGGAGCGCGGCCAGGCCCGGATCGTCGGCGGTCCGTTCGACCCCGGCGAGCAGGTCCAGCAGCGCGCCCGTACTGTCGATCGCCCGGTCGGCCGCCGAGCTGAACCCACCGGTGGTGTGCAGCTCCAGCGGGTACCCGCCGCGGACCGCCGCCACGCACAGTGAGGCGGCCGCGCTCACGGCGTCCTCGAACGACCGGTCGGTGTACGGTCCCGTGCTGGTGTCCAGGACGACCATCAGCCGCGGCTCGTTGGGCACCACGTTGTGCCGGACCATGAACTTGTCCAGCCGCGCCGTGGACTTCCAGTGGATCAGGCGCCAGTCGTCGCCGTACTCGTAGTCGCGCAGGCTGTGGAACGCCACCCCGCCGCGTGGCGAGCTGCTCGAGGTCGGGCCGTCCAGATCCCGGGTCTGCCCGGTGGGTACCGGCTCGACCGGGTAGATGTGCGGGTGCACGTACAGGGTCGACCAGGTGGCGTACTCCCGGCCGACCCGCATCAGCCGCAGCGGGTCACTGTGCCCGATGGTCAGCGGCCCGACCTGGTAGATGCCCCGCCGCCCGGTCGGCAGCGGGTAGCTGGTCTGGTGACTCTCCCCGGCGGCCAGGCTCGGCACCGGGATGGTCAACCGCCGCCCGGCCGCCGACTCCGCGGCCATGATCGGTGGGCTGCGCCGGCGGGCCTCGTTGGTGACCGTGATGACCCCGTGCGCCTCCTCACCGACGCCGACCCGGTGCGGCCGGACCTCGCGGCTGGCCGACACGTCGGGTCGGGCCAGCATCCACAGCCCCGCCATGAGCAGCGCGGCCAGGCAGGCGAAGCCGAGCGCGACCAGCTCCGGGTAGTCGGCCAGCCAGCCGGCCGCGAGCAGGATCAGCGCCCCGGCGGCGACGACGATCCCAGACCTGGTCAGCACGGGCGCATCACACCCGGACGGGATCCTGCGGTACCGGTACGGCCGCCAGGATGTTGTCGATGATCGCGGCGGCGGTGTGGCCCTGGATGGCGGCCTCCGGGGTCAGCAGCAGCCGGTGCGAGAGCACCGGACGGGCCATCGCCTTCACGTCGTCGGCGGTGACGAACGACCGGCCCTCGAACGCGGCCGCCGCCTGCGCGGCCACCGCCAGCGCGTTGCTGGCCCGGGGGCTGGCGCCCAACCGCAACTGCGCGACGGTACGGGTCGCCCCGGTGATGGTGACGATGAAGCTCTGCAACGCCGGAGCCATGTACACGCTGCGGGCGATGTCGATCATCCGGACCAGCTCGTCCACCGCCATCACCGGCTGGAGCTGCTCGGGCAGCCGACGGGCGATCGCGTCGCCGACGATGCGCATCTCCTGCTCGGCGCTGGGATAGCCGATCCGCAGCAGCATCATGAACCGGTCCAGCTGGGCCTCCGGCAGCGTGTACGTGCCCTGCTGGTCGATCGGGTTCTGGGTGGCGACGACGAAGTTG
>VAXX01000584.1 GCA_005885115.1 Actinomycetota bacterium
CGGCGGTAACCCCGCCGAAGTTCTACCCTACCCGGTCGGCTCCGCGACCACAAATCCGCCCGCTCAGGGGCCGATCATCGTGGCGCGCCGCCCGGCTTGCGGAGCCGGCCTTGACGTCCGGCGCCCCAGGGGCACAGAGAAAGTTACGTCGCCCGGGGCGGCATCGTCAAATCGCCGCACGTGTCCCCGGTCACGATGCGTCGGGGATCACCTCGACGCCCGCGACCGTACGCTTGCCCTTGCGCAGCACCAGGAACCGCCCGTGCAGCAGGTCCTCGGCAGCGAAGTGCCGCTCGGGATCGGTGACCCGGACGTTGTTCACGTACGCCCCGCCCTCGGCGATGGTCCGGCGCGCGTCGTTCAGCGACGAGGCCAGCCCCGCCTCCTTGAACAGCGCGGCGGCGGGCGGCACGGGTGCCCGTACCAAAACCAGACCGGCCTCGACCAGCGCGGACCGCAACGTGGCCGCGGACAGGTCGGCGAGCGTTCCCCGCCCGAACAGCGCCTGTGCGGCGGCGATCGCCTGTTCGGTCTCGGCCCGACCATGGACGAGAGAACAAACCTCCTCGGCCAGCCGGCGCTGCCCCGCGCGCGCGGCCGGACGCTGCGCGGTCTCCTTCTCCAGCGCCAGGATCTCCTCCGGGTCCAGGAACGTGAGGATCCGCAGCAACTGCCCGACGAGGGCGTCCTCGACGTTGATGAAGTACTGGTAGAAGGCGTACGGGCTGGTCATCGACGGGTCGAGCCAGACGTTGCCGCCGCCGGTGGACTTGCCGATCTTGGCGCCCGCCGAATCGGTGATCAGCGGCGTGGCCAGCAGGTGCACCGAGTCGCCGGTGACCTTGTGGATCAGGTCGGTACCCGCGGTCAGGTTGCCCCACTGGTCCGACCCGCCGGTCTGGAGCCGGCAGTCGTAGCGCCGGTACAGCTCCAGGAAGTCCATGCCCTGCAGGATCTGGTAGCTGAACTCGGTGTAGCTGATCCCCGCGTCCGACTGCAACCGGGCGCTGACCGCGTCCTTGGCCAGCATCCTGTTGACCCGGAAGTGCTTGCCGATCTCCCGCAGGAAGTCCAGCGCGGACAGCCCCTCGGTCCAGTCCAGGTTGTTGACCATGCGGGCGGCGTACCGGCCGTCGAAGTCCAGCAGCGGCTCGATCTGCCGGCGGAGGTTGGCGACCCACTGCTCGACCGTCTCGCGCGAGTTCAGCGTCCGTTCGGCCGTGGGCCGGGGGTCGCCGATCAGCCCGGTCGCGCCGCCGACCAGGGCCAGCGGCAGGTTGCCGGCCAGTTGCAGCCGGCGCAGCGTGACGATCTGCACCAGGTTGCCGAAGTGCAGGCTGGGCGCGGTCGGGTCGAAGCCGCAGTAGTAGGTGACCGGGCCCTTCGCGAAATCGGCGCGCAGCGCGTCGAGATCGGTGGAGAGCGCGAATTAACCGGCGCCGCCGGCCGCCGACGATGGCGGCATGAGAATCCCGGTACGCCCGTTGGCCGCCCTCGCCGCGCTCGGCGGGCTGGTCGTTCTCTCCGGCTGCGCCCGCGCCGCCGCCGCGAGCTGGCAGGACGCCGGCACCACCGCGCCGGCCAGCGTGACCTCGCCGGTCACGGTCACCGAACCCGCGGACGGCGCGACGAAGGTGTCCACCGCCACCGAGATCAGCTTCACCGCGCCGAAGGGCACCGCGACGACGGTC
>VAXX01000585.1 GCA_005885115.1 Actinomycetota bacterium
AGGACGTCGGCACGGTCCACGAGCAGCGCGAATATTACGCGGGTTGGCTGGCCCGGCTGACGAACCTACCCGGCAACGGCACTGCCTGAGTGCTGCGCGGACAGGTCGACGACGGTCACCCGTACCCCCGGCTCCGTGGCCTGGATCTGGCGGACGACGGGGAGCAGCCGACGGCTGGTGACCACCGCGGTGATCGGCGCTCTCACCGCCACCATCATCGTCCGGATGTCGGCGGCGGAGGTCATCGGCAGGTGGCCCACGTAGAAGGCGCGGGAGATCGGCGGGCCGGACCGGCCCTCGACCGCTGCCACGAACAGCGACAGCACGTAGTTGTCGTAGGCGTTGTCGGTCAGGACGAGCGTCGCGCCGCCGGGCGGGGTCGGGTACTGCCGGATGATCCGCGCGGCGAGCCGGCCCCGGGCGGGTTGGTTGAGCAGGCCGGCGACCCAGGCGTGTCCCCAGTTCCCGGCGCCGGGGTTGAGCAGCGGGTGGTAGGGGGCGTCGCCGCGTACCAGCCCGAGTCCCGCGGCGATCGCGCCGACCACCAGCAGCGCCGGTAGGGCGCGGGCCCGCCCACCGGGCGTCCGCAGCGGTGAGGGCAGGAACATGGTCAGCGCGCCGAGCCCGACCAGCAGCAGTACCTCGACGCAGTGCAGCGACTTCTCGAAGTAGTAGCCGGTGCCGCCGTGCACCAGCCGCTGGTAGCCGCCGAGGACCGCGACGTACCCGAGGACGCTGGCCAGCGGCCACCGGTAGGCGCGCCACACCGGCGAGCGCCGCCCGGCCGCACTGGCCAGCGCCGCGGCCACCAGGAGCGCGAGCGCGAGGAGCGCGTCGCGGCTGTTGCGCAACCCGCCGGAGGCGTTGACCGCGGCGGCCTGCCCGCCGGCGAGAACGCCGATGAGCGGCGGGGTCAGGGCGAGACCGGCGCTCACGAGCCCGGTCACCAGAGCGAAGGGCCGGCGGTGGCGGAGCACCGACACCGCGGCCGCGAGTGCGAGACCCGGCAGAAAGAGGTAGTACGTGAACCCGAGCGCGACCAGCAGGCTACCCACGACCAGGATCTGGGTACGCCCCGCCGCGACCGGACGGGCCAGCAGCGCGACGAGCAGCACGACGAGTGCCAGTCCCAGGATCTCGCTCGGGTACCCCATGACGAAGTCCGCGACCAGGTCGCCGTACGCACACAACAGCGCGAGGAGCACGGTGACCGGTAGCCAGCGCCACGCCGAACCCAGCAACCGGCCACCCAGCCACCGGGCCGACCACAGGATCGACAGGGTCAGCAGCCCGTACCCGAGGACGTGGAAGCCGATCAGGTGGTCGAAACCGCGTACCGGGTCGGCGGCCGGTCCGGGAAGGTACCCGTCGAGCAGGGCGTACCAGAAGTGCGAGCCCTGCGGGTAGTAGATCATCCCGGAGTACACGTACCGGCCGGCCGAGGCCGGGTGCAGGAACAGGTATCCCCCGGTCCACCGGATGCCGTCGAAGACGGTGAGGTGCCGCAGCAGGTCCTCGCCGTTCATGGCGTACCCGAGCCGTCCGGCGAAGTCCGACCGCAGGTACGGCCGCGCCAGGTACCCCGCCACGGCGATCGCGGCGCATACCGTCACGAGGTCGGCGAGGCTCGGTACCGGCAACCCCACACCGACAGCGGCAGGCCGGCCGCGCAGGTGCCGCCGAGCAGCAGGCACAGCGCCAGCATCAGCCGGTCCAGCAGGGTACGGCCGACGCGAAGGAGGCTCGCCGTGGCCACCAGGACGAGCGGGGGCAGCAGCCAGTCGATACCCAGCAGATGGGTGGTACCGGGCACCGCCCAGGCCAGCACGACCAGTACCGCCACCGGGCGCCACGGCCGCCGGGGCGGCACCGGCGCGGCGGCGACCGGTGCGGTGACTCGGCTGGGCGACTCCAACGTCGTGGCCATCGCCGTGGCTAACGGACGTGGCCCGGGTCAGGACACGGCGTTTCCGATCTTGTACTCGCCCGTTAGCCCGTCCGTGAGGTACCTGCGCTGGACGCTGCTCTGGGCGCTCGGCGTCGCCGCGTTTCTCGCGCTGTGCGGCGCCTGGGCCGACTACCTTGCCCACCACCAACCGATGGGCTGACGGGTACCCCATACAGCGGCGGAGCCCGGGAGGGGTCGCCTCCCGGGCTCCGCCCGCGTGCCGGTCAGCTCAGCCGAGGCCGGACTTCATGGCCGCGATGAGTGAACCGTTCGAGGTGTCGCCGGACAGCTCCCAGAAGAAGGAGCCGGCCAGGCCCTGCGACTTGGCGTAGCTCATCTTGCCCGCGATCGTGCTCGGGGTGTCGTAGCTCCACCATTGGCCGTTGCGGAAGCAGTACGCCGTGCCGGCGACCGTACCGTTGGACGGGCAGCTGTTGACCAGGACGTGGTAGTCCTCGATGCCCTGCTCGTACGTGCCCGGTGCGGGACCGCTCGCCGAGCCGCCCGGCGCCGCCTGGGTCACCCCGGTCCAGCCCCGGCCGTAGAACCCGATCCCGATGAGCAGCTTGCTGGCGGACACGCCCTTGCTCTTGAGGTGCTGGACCGCGTTGTCGGTGTAGAAGCCCGGGGTCGGGATGGTCGACCACGAGGTCAGCGGCGAGTGCGGAGCGGTCGGACCGGTCGCGGCCCAGGCGCCGAAGAAGTCGTACGTCATCACGTTGTACCAGTTGACGTACTGCGCGGCACCGGCGTAGTCGGCCGAGTCCTGCTTGCCGCCGGAGGTACCGTCGGCGGTGATCGCGGCGGTGATCAGCGCACCGGAGCCGAACTTGGCCCGCAGCGCACCCATCAGCGTCTTGAACGCGCCGAACCCG
>VAXX01000088.1 GCA_005885115.1 Actinomycetota bacterium
TGAAGGGGAACAACGATGGCGTTGTCGTGGCTACCATCCGGTCGGCGTGGGGTTCGGCGGGCGGGTCTGGCGGCCGGGACCGCCGCACTGCTCATCCCCCTGTTCTTCGGCACGACGCCCGCGAACGCCGGTCCGACCGGCGATGACACCCCCACCGTGCCGCGCTTCCAGAAGAGCCTGGAACCGGACGAGGAGCTGCGCTCGGACCTGTTCGCCCGGGACGCCTACGACGAGACCCGCCGGGTCGCCGGCGACCAGCCGCTGTCCATCGAGCAGGCCGGCAAGCTGCGGGCCGCCGCGGCCAAGCAGGCCAAGGGAATGCGTGGCGCGCCGTCGGTATCGTCCTTCGGGCCGTGGGCGCCGGCCGGGCCCAACCCGATCGTGCAGATCGGCCGCACCAGCGGCGGCGCGGAGGCCGTCTCCGGCCGCGTCGGGGCGCTGGCCATCCAGCCGGGCACCGGCCGGCTGATCATGGGCGCCGCGCAGGGTGGCATCTGGACCTACGACGCGGCCGCCGGCGTGTGGACCTCGCGCACCGACGACCAGCCCTCGCTGGCGATCGGCGCGCTGGCCATCGCGCCGTCGAACCCCAACGTCATTTACGCGGGTACGGGTGAGGGTGCGCTGTCCGGCGACAGCTACTACGGCAACGGCGTGATGCGCTCGACCGACGGCGGCCTCACGTGGACCAACGTCAGCGGTAGCGCCTTCCAGGGCGTGGCGACAGCGGGGCTCGCCATCGACCCGACCAACGCCGACCACCTGTACGTCGCGATCGGCCGGGGCCGCAGCGGCATCCGCCGGGTGACGCCCCCCACGTCGACCGTGTACGGCATCTACGAGTCCACCGACGGCGGGACGAGCTGGACCCTGCGCAAGGGCACCACCGACCAGTTCCACGGTGCCACCGACATCAACATCGACCCGCAGACGCCCTCGGTGCTGTACGCATCCTTCTGGGGCGACGCCATGTACAAGTCCACCGACGCCGGTGCGCACTGGGCGCCCATCATGACCGGGCTGCCCGCCGACGCCGACTACGCGACCGGGCTCACCCGGTTCTCCATCGGCCTGTCCCACCCGGCCGGGCAGTCCGCCGTCCTGTACGCCGGCTTCGACTATCTCGACACGCACGGCACCCACCACCCGTCCCGGGTGTGGAAGTCCACCAACGAGGGCGCCAGTTGGTTCGAGCTGTCCGCCGGTTCGGGTGCCGACGCGATCGAGGATTACTGCGGCGCGCAGTGCTTCTACGACAACGTCATCGAGGTCGACCCCACCGACCCGAACACCGTGTACGTCGCCGGCCAGTACAACTACGGCATCGGCTCGGGCGGCGTCTACCGGTCCACCGACGGCGGTACGACCTGGTTGAGCCTGGGCTACGACCTGCACCCGGACTTCCACGCGGTGGCGATCCAGCCGGACGCGACCGGGCACGTCGCCATCGGCAACGACGGCGGGGTCTGGTACTCGCCGGACCGTGGCGGGCGACTCACCCCGGGCGCCGCACTGTCCACTGTGGACTGGCAGGACCTCAACGGTACGGTCGACCCGGCCAGCGCCGCCGTCACCCACCGCACCGGGTTGCAGATCACCCAGTTCACCAGCGTCGCCACCAATCCCGCGATCCCGGCCCGGCTCTGGGGCGGTAGCCAGGACAACGGCACCGAGCGCCGGTCCGTCGCGAGCAACAGCTGGTTCGACGTGGCCGGTGGCGACGGCGGGCAGGTACTGGTGGACCCGAACACCGGCCGCTTCGTCTTCGGTACCTTCTTCGGGATCTCGCCGTACCGGTTCAGCACGGCCAGCCCCGGGTTCTTCGCCAACCAGGGCATCACCCGCGGCATCAACCTGAGCGACCGGGCCGAGTTCTACATCCCGTGGGTGATGAACCAGGCCGACCCGAACCAACTGTTCCTCGGCACGTACCGGCTCTACCGCAGCGACAACGCCGAGGCGCCCAATGCCGGCGACGTGACCTGGTCGCCGATCAGTCCCGACCTGACCAGCGGATGCACCGGTACGGCACCGAACGGTGCCCGTGGCTGCCTCCTGTCCGCCATCGGGCTGGCCGACGGCGGTACCGGGGTCTACACCGGCTCGGACGACGGCCTGGTGTACGTCAGCGAGGACGCGGTGACCAGTGCGTCGCCGACCTGGAAGCGGATGGACAAGGGCGCGCTGCCGGCCCGGCCGGTCAGCCAGTTCGCGGTCGACCGCTCCGACTGGCGGACCGCGTACGTGGCGTACGCCGGCTTCAACTCGGCCACGCCCTCCAAACCGGGCCACGTGTTCGCCACGGCCGACGGCGGGAAGTCCTGGAAGGACGTCAGCGGCAACCTGCCCGACGCGCCGGTCAACTCGCTGATCCTCGATCCGAGCGCGCCGAACACCCTGTACGCCGGCACCGACGTCGGCGCCTTCCTCACCACCAACGGCGGGGCGACCTGGGTACCACTGGCCACCGGGCTGCCCGCCGTGTCGGTGTGGCAGCTGTCCTACGACGCGTCGCACCGGACCCTCGCCGCCGGTACGCACGGCCGGGGCGCGTTCACCACGGCCAACCCGAACGCCTCGCCGGCCCTCGTTGTGTCCACTGTGGACAGTGGCGTGCCGGTCGGCCCGGGCAGCGACCTCACGTACACCATCAAGGTCCGTAACGTCGGCAACGCCGACGCCACCGGGGTCGGGATCAGTGACCTGATCCCGGTCGACACGACGTTCGGGTCGGCCAGCGACGGCGGCACCCTGTCCAAGGGCCGCGCGGTCTGGAGCGGGCTGACCGTACCGCCTGGTGGCAGTACCTCGGTGACCCTCACCGTGCGGATCTCGCCGACCCTCGACCCGTCGGTCACCTCGATCGTGAACGACCGGATCGCGGTGACCTCCGCCCAGGGCGTGGGCACCGGTGGCAGCCCGCACACCACGCCCATCGCACCGGCCCACGCCGTGGCGGTGGCGCCGGCGACGCAGACCGACGGCACCCGGGTCGGCCGGTCGCTGGACTACCACGTGAGCGTTCACAACCTCGGCTTCCTCGCCGACAGCTACCACGTGGCGGTGTCCGGCAACGCGTTCCCGACCTCGGTCCTGGACACCACCTGCACGACGCCGTTGGGCACCACGCCGGGCGTCACCCCGGGCGGCACCACCGACGTCTGCGTCAAGGTGGACGTCCCGGCCGGCGCGGCCAACGGAACCACCGACCACGCGACGGTCACCGCGACCTCGGCGGCGGACGCCACCGCCAGCGGTACGGCGACGGTGAACACCATCGCCGTCGCGGTGGACACCCTGCTCGTCGACGACGACAACAACAACCCGGACGTGAAGTCCTTCTACCAGACCGCGTTGTCGGACAGCGGTACGCCGTACAGCTTCTGGGATCTGGCGGTCAACAAGACGCTGCCGCAGAACTTCCTGAACGCGCACCGCAACGTGGTCTGGTTCACCGGCTCGTCGTACCCCGGCCCGATCGTGCCGTTCGAGGGGCAGCTCAAGGCGTACCTCGACGGTGGCGGCCGGCTGCTCATGTCCGGTGACGACATCCTCGACCAGGCCGCGGGTACCACCGCCTTCGTGCACGACTACCTGCACGTGGCCTGGGACGGATCGGAGGCGCAGAACGACAAGGCGACGGCGGCCGTACACGGGGTCGGCGGCAACCCGGTGACCAACGGGATCGGCGCCGTACCGCTGGACACGTCCGTCCTGGGTGGGGCGAACTTCAGTGACGAGATCACCCCGATCGGTCCGGCCACCCCGGCGTTCACCGACGACAGCGGCCAACCCGACGGGCTGTCCGTCGACACCGGCACGTACAAGGTCGTCTTCGTCGCCTTCCCGGTCGAGGAGTACGGCGGCGCGGCGGACAAGGCGAACCTGATGACCCGCGTCCTCGGCTTCTTCGGACCCTGACGCCCGACCGGCGCGGCCGTACCCTTGGCGGGTGTCACCACCCCGACCGCGCCGGTTCGGCCGCGCGGCCCTCACCGCGGCGGCGGTCGTGCTGCTGCTGTCGGTCCCCGCCGCGCCGGCCCGCGCGACGACGACGTTCGTCGTGTTGCAGATGAACCTGTGCAACAGCGGGCTGGCGAAGGCGTCGTGCTACACCTTCGGGCGCGCGGTGGACGAGGCCGTGCAGAAGATCCACCGGTACCCGCCGGAAATGGTCACGCTCCAGGAGGTCTGCCACGACGACGTGTACGCGCCCGGCGGGTGGGGCAAGCTGGGCCGGGCGATGGCCGACCTGTACGGCAGCGCGCACGTGTACGCCGACTTCGTCCCGGCGTTCAACCGGGACACGGGTAGCTCGTACCGATGCGTCAACGGCCAACTGTTCGGCATCGCGCTGCTGTTCCACTACACCGGCGGGCCGGTCCACCGCGGCTGGTACGCCAGCCAGGACGCCAGCGAGGAGGTACGCGCCTGGACCTGTGCCACGGTCGTCAAAGCCCGGCTCACCGCGTGTACCACGCACCTGTCCACCAACCCGGACGTGGCCCTGCGGCAGTGCCACGAGCTGATGTCGATCCTGGCCGCCTCGTGGGCGCTGCCGGAGGTCATCGTGGCCGGTGACGTCAACCTGAGGTACGCGCCGGGCCGGCCGCACAATGTGCAGGACTGCGTGCCGACCGGGTACGACCGCCGGGGCGACAACGAGCTGCAGCACGTCTTCTTCACCCGCAACGTGCAGTGGGTCCGGGGCCGGATCGAGCCGATGCGCTGGACCGACCATCCGTTGCTGTACGAGCGTTTCCGCGTGTGACGCCGTTCAGCCGAGGCGGTAGACCGAAACGTGGTCGGTGCTGTCGGCGTCGAAGGGGCGGCGGTGCCAGTCGGCGTACCGTTCGGTGAGCCGCAGCCCGGCCGCCGCCGCCAGCGCGTCGATCTGTTCGGGCCACAGGTACCGCATCGCGAACGGATGCAGGCGTACGCCGTCCCCGTCGATCGTGATGGTCTGGCGGACGAACCGCTGGCCGGGTCGGTCGTACCGGTGCACCCGCAGCGTCACCGAGTCCTCGGTCACCGCCCGTACCGCGAGCTGTTCGTCCCGGTCGAAGTCGGCCGGGTCCGGGACGAACGCCTCGATGACGAACGCCCCACCCGGCGCGAGGACCCGCGCCACGTTGCGGAAGCAGTCCGCCTGCCGCTCGGCGTCGACGAGGTTGAACAGCGTGTTGAACACCAGATACACCAGGCGGTACGGGCCGGCCACCGGTACGTCCGCCATGTCCCCGATCGCGACGGGGACCTCGGCACCGCCAGGCTTGGCGCGCATCCGCGCGACCATCTCCGGCGACGCCTCGACGCCCTCGACGGCCAGCCCGGCCAGGAAGTCCACCGCCGGCGCCGGATCGGGGTTGGTGCCCGCGTCGTAGTCGCTGGCCGATAGCCGGCCGAACAGTCCGGGATCGTCGAATATCGACACTTTGCTCCGATCGGTCCGCGACCGGCGCCGAAGGTACGGCACCGCCAGCCGGATCATTCCGTCCCGCCTCGACCGGCGCACCCCATTTAGCGGGGGCCTGGTGCGTCGCGTGGAGGATGTTCGGATTTCGACCCCGGGGCTACGTTCTCGATGGGATCGGTTACCCACCGTGTCGGGTCACCGCACCGCCCGTACCCGGATGGGGTGATCACATGCGTCGGCCAGAATCCGCCACTCGTACCCGTGGACGAACCCGCGCGAGGATGCTGCTCGCCGCGGCTTCCGCGCTGGTGACCACCGGCATCGTGTTCGTCGCGGCGCCCGCGTTCGCGTCCTCCGTGACGTCCGCCGCGTTCACCGGCGGCACCGGCACGGTGACCGTCGGTGGGACGGTGTACGCCAGAAACACCGGTGTATTGACGTTGACCGTCACCACCTCGAGCGATACGAAGTGCGTCGACGTGTCGGGCGCTTTCACGGATCACCTGCAGTCGGGTACGGCCAGGTCGAGCTGGACGTTCGGCGCCACCGCCGGCGCCGGGAACGGCGTCCAGGCGGTCACCGCGACCGCCTCGCCGAGCTTCAACGGCCAGAACAAATGCACCGGAAGCAGCGGGTCGGCGCAGGCGTCGTACACCCTCGACAACACCGGCCCGGTGGTGACCGCGGCGCTGTCGCCGGCCGCGAACGCCGCCGGGTGGGACAACAGCAACGTCACCATCACCTGGTCGGCGGCTGACGCCGGATCGGGCGTCGGGAGCGGGCCGACCCCGGCGAACGCGTCGCAGAACGGGTCCACCGCCGGCACCACGTTCACCTCGAACGCGACCGATCGGCTGGGCAACTCCGGCTCCGGTTCCGTCACCGTGAAGCTGGACAAGGTGTCCCCGACGATCACCGGCTCGCGGAGCCCGGCGGCCAACGCCAACGGCTGGAACAACACCTCCGTCACCGCGTCCTTCACCTGCTCCGACGCGCTGTCCGGGATCAAGAGCTGCCCCGGGCCGACAACTGCGTCGGGTAACGGCGCCGGCCAGTCCGTCACCGGTACCGCCGTGGACAACGCCGACAACCAGTCCAGCGCGACGGTCAGCGGGATCAACATCGACAGGACGGCGCCGACCCTCAGCGGTACGCCGACGACGAGCCCCAACGGCGCCGGCTGGTACAACGGCACCGTGGCGGTCCACTGGTCGTGCGCGGACCAGGCCGGGCTCAGCGGCATCGACGGCGCCTGCCCGGGGGACAGTTCGATCCCCGGCGAAGGTACCGGCCTGACCACGTCCGCCTCGGTGAGCGACCGGGCCGGCAACGCGACCACCGCGACGAGCAGCCCCGCGGTGAACATCGACCGTACGCCGCCGGTCACCACCGTGACCGCGCCGGCCAACTGGAACAACACCGACGTGACCGTCGCGCTGACCGCCGCCGACGCGCTGTCCGGCGTCGCCGCGACGGACTTCCGGCTCGACGGCGGCGCCCAGCAGACCGGTACCTCCGTCGCCATCTCCAGTGAGGGCGTGCACACCCTCCAGTTCTGGAGCGTCGACAAGGCCGGCAACACCGAGGCTGCCCGCACGGTCCAGGTACTCATCGACAAGACCCCGCCGACGATCAACCACACCCAGTCCCCGCCGCCGAACGTCAACGGCTGGAACAACGGCAACGTCACCGTCACGTTCTCCTGTGCCGACGCGCTGTCCGGGCTGGCGAGCTGCACCGGGCCGCAGACCGTGACGAGCGAGGGCAGCGGCCAGCCGGTCACCGGTACCGCGACGGACAACGCCGGCAACACCGCGACCGACCCGGCCACGGTGAGCATCGACAAGACCCCGCCGACCATCTCCGCCGTGCCGGACCGCCCGGCGAACGCCAACGGTTGGTACGACGGCGATGTCACCGTCACCTTCGCCTGCGCGGACGGGCTGTCCGGCGTGGACACCTGCCCGGCCGCCAAGAGCCTCGGTGAGGGCGCGGACCAGAGCGCCAGCGGTACCGCCGTCGACGCGGCGGGCAACACCGCGAGCGCGGGCCTGAGCGGTATCAACGTCGACAAGACCCCGCCGACGCTGACCGCCCAGTTCACCGGGGGCTGGCACACCGGCG
>VAXX01000089.1 GCA_005885115.1 Actinomycetota bacterium
GCCGTGATCGCCGGCTTCCCGGAGTCGGTGCACTTCTTCGAGCGGGCGGTCAGGTCGTCCACCTGTACCGTCGCGGTCTGCACCGCCACCTTCCTGCCACAGGCGTTGTCCGGGTCGATGGTCGCGCCCTTCTTGGCCGCCCACTGGGTACCGGCGTTGAAGTAGGACACCATGGTGACCTGCTTCATCCGGTCGGCGTTGATCGTGAACGAGGAGACGCCGATGTTGTACTTGCCGGAGGTGACGCCGGGGATGATGTCGTCGAACTTGGCGCTCTGCCAGGTCGTCTTCAGACCGAGCTTGCCGGCCACCGCGTTGAACAGGTCGACGTCAAAGCCGATCACCGTCTTGCCGTCGGTGTCGAGGAACTCGCTCGGCGCGTAGGTGGAGTCCGTACCAATATTGATCTTGCCAGTGGACTTGATCGCGGCCGGCACCTTGGCCGCCAGCGCGCTGTCCACCGAAGTGGTCACCGCCGGCGCGCCGCCCGTACCGCCGCTCTTGCCGCCACAGCCGGCCATCCCGAGCGTGACCGCCAGTGCCCCGATCACGCCGAGCCAGACCCGGGTACGCGGTCCGGTAAAGGAACTCATCTCACCCCTCCATCGAAAAGTCGATCGTCGCGTCAGGCGACGCCCAGGTACGCATCCTTCACGGCAGGGTCGTGCAGCAGCTCGCTGCCCGTACCGCTCTTGACGATCTGGCCGGTCTCCAGCACGTACGCCCGGTGGGCCCGGGACAGTGCCTGCTGGGCGTTCTGCTCGACGAGCAGGATCGTGGTGCCCTGCTGGTTGATCTCGGTGATGATCGAGAAGATCTGCTGGATCAGCATCGGCGCCAGGCCCATCGACGGCTCATCCAGCAGCATGAGCTTGGGCCGGCTCATCAGGGCCCGGCCGACCGCGAGCATCTGCTGCTCGCCACCGGACAGGGTGCCGCCGGGCTGGCGCATCCGCTCCCGCAGCCGCGGAAAGAGCCCGAAGACCCGGTCGAGGTCCTGCCGGATCGCCGCGCCGTCCCGCCGGGTGTACGCGCCCATCTCCAGGTTCTCCAGCACGGTCATCCCGGGGAAGATGCCCCGGCCCTCCGGCGACTGGCTGATCCCGCGAACGACCCGTAGGTCCGGGCGCATCCGCGTGATGTCCTGACCGGCGAACCGGATCGCGCCGGACGCGATCGGGCGCAGCCCGGACACCGCCCGCATCGTGGTCGTCTTCCCGGCGCCGTTGGCGCCGATGAGAGCGACGATCTCGCCCTGGTCGACCTCCAGGCTGATCCCGTGCAGGGCCTGGATCCGCCCGTACAGCAGGGTGATGTTGTCGATCTCAAGCAACATCGGCGGGTACCCCCAGGTAGGCGGCGATCACCTTCGGGTCGTCCCGGACCTCGGCCGGTGCCCCCTCGGCGATCTTCTTGCCGAACTCCAGCACCACGATCCGGTCGCAGACCCCCATGACCAGCCGCATGTCGTGCTCGATGAGCAGCACGGTCACGCCCTGGTCCCGGATCTGCCGGATCAGGCCCAGCAGCCGCTCCTTCTCCGCCGGGTTGAAGCCGGCGGCCGGCTCGTCCAGGCAGAGCAGGGTCGGGTTGGTAGCCAGCGCCCGGGCGATCTCCAGCCGCCGCTGCTCCCCGTACGCCAGGTTGCGCGACACCTCGCCGGCCCGGTCGGCGATGCCGACGAACTCCAGCAGGCGCATCGCCAGATCCCGGCCCTGCCGCTCCTCGCGCCAGTGCCGGGGCAGGCGGAACAGCGCGCCGAGCACGCTGGTCTTGTGGTGCGCGTCGGCACCGACCATGACGTTCTCCAGCGCGGTCATCTCGGGGAACAACCGGATGTTCTGGAAGGTACGGGCGATGCCCAGCCGGGTGATCTCGTGCTTCTTCAGCCCGGAGATCACCTGACCGCGGAACCGGATCCGCCCGCTGGTCGGCCGGTACACCCCGGTCATCGCGTTGAAACAGGTGGTCTTGCCGGCGCCGTTCGGTCCGATCAGCCCGAAGATCTCGCCCTGGCGCAGGGCGAAGTTCACCTGGTCGAGGGCGACGACACCGCCGAAGCGCAGGATGACGTTGTCGACCTCCAGCAGTGCACCGGGCACCGTCGGCTGGACCAGCCCGGTGTCCCCAGGCTCGGCCGGACCGGTCGGGATCGGCTCGTCCACCCGGTGCCGGGCCGCCTCGTCCTCCCACTCCGGCGACTCGACGTACGGCTCACTCATTCCGGAGCTACCTCCTTGGCGCGGTCCTTGAGCTCCATCGCGCGGCGGCGGCTCGGAATCACGCCCTGCGGCCGGAAGATCATGATCAGGATGATGATGACGCCGAACATCAGGAAGCGCCACTGGAACAGGTCCTGACCGAACACCTCGATGCCGCGCAGCCGCTCCGGTACGTAGGCGATCAGCACGCCGCCCAGGATCGCGCCGGCGATGTTGCCCGAGCCGCCCATGACGACCCCGGCGAGGACCAGGATGGAGAACTGGAGCACGAAGGTGCTGGAGTTCATGAAGCCCTGGTACCCGGCGAACATCACCCCGCCCAGGCCCGCGACGCAGGCACCGATGGCGAACGCCCACAGCTTGAACTTGATGGTGCGTACGCCCATGATCTCGGCCGCTTCCTCGTCCTCCCGGATCGCCAGCCAGGACCGGCCGACCCGGCTGCGGTCGAGGTTCCGGACGGCGAGGATGACCAGGATGATGATGGACAGGCCGAGCCAGTAGTACGGGGTCGCGTCGCGGACGCTGAAGATCGCGGTGCCGTCGGGGTTGTTGCCCGGTGGGTGCGGGATGCTGCCGAAGCCGCGGTCGCCGCGCAACAGCGGCGCGCTGTCGGCGAAGATCCGGATGATCTCGGCGAAGCCCAGCGTCACGATCGCCAGGTAGTCCCCCCGTAGCCGCAGCGTGGGCCAGCCGAGGATGAGGCCGGAGAACATCGCGACTGCGATCGCCACCGGTACCGAGGCCAGCCATACCCACTTGAGGCCGAAGTTGCTGTCGGGCGAGGTGAGCAGGGCGACGGTGTACGCGCCCACCGCGAAGAACCCGACGTAGCCCAGGTCGAGCAGGCCGGCGAAGCCGACCACGACGTTGAGCCCGATCGCCAGCAGGACGAAGTAGGAGATCTCGAACAGGACGCTGCCCCAGTCGTTGGCCTGGGTGACGACCTGCGGACCGAGTACCGGCACGTCGCCGACGTACGGCAGCAGGTAGGCCAGGATCGCGAAGCCCACGATGACCAGGATCCGTACCGGCAGGGGTTGGCGGCCAAGCCAGCCGCGTACGGTCCGGTCGGTCGCCTTGACCGGCGGCGGCGCCTGCGCTGTCTGGTGATTCTCTACCGCGGTCATGCCCGTGCCTTCCCGAGAGACTCGCCCAGCAGGCCGGTCGGCAGGAACATCAGCACGCCGATCAGCAGGACGAAAACGATCACCCGGCGGTACTCGGTGCCGAACACCTCGGCGGCGTAGTTCTCCACCACGCCGAGCAGCAGACCGCCGAGTAGTGCCCCGCGCAGGTTGCCGATGCCGCCGAGCACCGCGGCGGTGAAGGCGACGATGCCGAGATCGAAGCCGGCGTCGAACTTGACCGTACCGATCTTCAATACGTACATCACGGCGGCGACGCCCGCCATCAGCCCGCCGAGCAGGAAGACCAGGGAGATCACCCGGTTCTTGTTGACACCCATCAGCGCGGCGCTGTCGGGGTTCTGGGCGACCGCGCGGATGCCGCGCCCGAGCCGGGTGGTGTTGATGAACCGGTCCAGGCCGAACATCATCACCAGGGCCAGGACGATGATCAGGACCTGCAGGTTGGTGATGTGAAGGTTTCCGAAGGTTACGACGTCGGCCGGGCGAATCAGTGGTGGTACGCCCGTGATGCTACGGTGCGTGAACACGCCGGTCGCCTCCGAGATCACCAGTGAGGCGCCGATCGCGGTGATCAGGAAGGCCAGCGGCGGGGCGTTGCGCCGGCGCAACGGCCGGTAGGCCACCAGCTCCACCACCAGGGCGGTCGCGCCCGAGGCGATGATCGCGGCGACCAGACCGAGCATGAGCAGGCCGATCACCACCACCGTCGCGGGCGTCGCGGAGTTCTGGTTCAGGCTGAACAGGCCCCAGACGTTCAGGGCGGCGTACGCGCCCATGAGGAAGACCTCGGAGTGGGCGAAGTTGATCAGGCGGAGTACGCCGTAGACGAGGGTGTAGCCGAGCGCGAAGAGCGCGTAGATCGCGCCCTGGGCGAGCCCGGCGATGGACAGCGGCCCCAGACTGTGCAGCAGGCCAACAAAGTTCACGGGAGGCTCCGAATGCGAAGAGGACGGTGCGGCCGGAAGTAGCTACTGCCGGCCGCACCGGTCCCTCGTGACCGTCTACCGATGGATCAGCTCTTCGGGATTTCCTGGTCGGGAGCGGTCTTCCCGTCCGTACCGAACTTGAATGCCCATACCTTGATCAGGCTCGGGTCGAGCTCGCCCGTGGAGGTGAACTTGTAGGTGTTCGCCACACCGGAGTAGTTGACCGAGTTGATGTAGGAGAGCATCTTGTCGGGCGTCGTGTTACCGCCGTCGATGCCCTTCAGGAAGATGTTCATCGCGTCGTACGCCACGTCGCTGTACGTACCGGCGTCCACGCCCCACTTGGTCTTGTAGTCACCGACGAAGCTGCCGCCCGCCTTGGAGGCCGGCGAGCACGGGCAGGTCACGATCGTACCCGCGGCCGCGTCGTTGCCCGCCGCCGTCGCGTAGCCCGGGTCGTCGACACCGTCGCCGGCGACCAGGGTGCCCTTCCAGTTGGCCGCGGTGAGCTGCTTACGCAGCAGGCCCGCGTTCTGGTAGTAGCCGCCGTAGAAGAAGGCCGTGGCGCCGCTCTGGACGATCTTGTTGACCGTGGCCGAGAAGTCCGTCTGCTTGCCGTCGGCGTCCGTCTTGTCGGTGCCGGCCACCAGCGACCCGAGCGTGCTCTTCACGACGTCGGCCAGGCCCGCGCCGTACGCGGACTGGTCGTCCGCGACGAAGACCTTGGTCGCCTTCAGCACGTTCTTGATGTAGTTGGCCGCGCCCGGACCCTGCGCGCCGTCGTTCGCGACCGCCCGGTGGAAGACCTTCCAGCCGTGCGAGGACAGCGAAACGCGGGTCGCCGACGGGGTGATCAACGGGATCCCGGCGTCGTTGAAGATCGGGTTGGCCGCCTCCGACTCGCCGGAGAACGGCGGTCCGACGATACCGATGATCTTCTTGTCCGTGACCAACTGCCGGGCCAGACCCGGCGCCACGTCCGGCTTGCCCTGCGAGTCGAACTTCTTGATGGTGACGCAGTCCTTGCCGTTCTTGTCGTTGTACTGGACGACGGCCAGCTCGGCACCCTGCTCGATGTTCACGCCAAGGTTGGCGGACGAGCCGGTCAGGGCGCCGAAGTAGGCGATCTCGTATCCGCAGTTCTTGCTGCCCGAACTGGTCGAGCCACCGCCTGTGCTCTTGTTACACGCCGCCGACCCGGCGACGACGTGGAAGTGCGGCTCGTGCCGTTTCAGGGCGACGCGAAGCCAGATCGCTGTGCCGATCTGGGCGGGGACGTTATCCCACTTCCACGATCACCGTAAGGGTTACGGCAGGTGGTTGGCCGAACCGTTACTAGGCGTGTCAAGTGCTGGATTGTGGTGAAGGGCTACCGCTACCAGGCGATTCCGCCAGGATCCGGTCGGCCACCTCACGCATGGTCATCCGGTGGTCCATCGCAGTGCGTTGGATCCACTTGAACGCCTGCGGCTCGGTCATCCCGTACTGGGTCATCAGCGCACCCTTGGCCCGCTCGACCGCCTTGCGGGTCTCCAACCGCTCGGTCAGCTCGGCGACCTCGGACTCCAGCGCCGACACCTCGGAGAATCGGGACAGGGCGATCTCGATCGCTGGTACCAGATCGCTTTTTTGGAAGGGTTTGACCAGGTAGGCCATGGCGCCGGCGGCCCGGGCCCGCTCGACCAGGTCGCGCTGGCTGAACGCGGTCAAGATCACCACAGGGGCGAGCCGGGCCCCGGCGATCTTCTCCGCCGCAGCCAGCCCGTCCATGATCGGCATCTTGATGTCCAGGATGACCAGGTCGGGTTTGAGCTCCTCGGCCAGGCGTACCGCGGACTCGCCGTCGCCGGCCTCGCCGACCACGTCGTAGCCCTCCTCGACCAGCATCTCCGCCAGGTCGAGCCGGATCAGCGCCTCGTCCTCGGCAATGAGGACCCGACGGCGCGGAGCGCCAGCCTGCGTATCGGCCACGTACCCATTCCCCTAACCATGTCGATCTCGACACTCCGACATCGAGTGTCGCAGCCCATAGCGTAGTGGGTAGGCTGGACCGGTTCTGACGCCCCTGTAGACCAACGGCAGAGTCGATGGACTCAAAATCCATTCAGTGTGGGTTCGAATCCCACCGGGGGCACCTCACAGATCCTCAACAGCGCGGCGCAGTAGGCTGATTACCTAGCCTCGCGCCTTCATTAGGGGTGGCTGCGGGCGGCGTGCCGGGAACGTGAAAGTGCCCTCTGATCTGGGAAGATAGGACTTGCTGAGGGTCTTATCCATCCCGCCACAGGGGGCACTTTCCAGATGCAGGTTACCGGGTCACGTCCGAAGATCGTTGCCGCCGCTGATGGTCGGGGTGTCGTCGGGCACGCCGGCGCTCGGCTGCTGGCTGACCTCGCTGATGCCACCGGGCTGAGCGCTGCGTTCAGC
>VAXX01000557.1 GCA_005885115.1 Actinomycetota bacterium
ATCCCCGCGTCGAGCGGGGTCCGGCCGCCGAGCCAGCGGGTACCGGTGTCGGTGAGGGTCACCTCGGGCAGCAGTTGCTGGCGTACCCGGGAGTTGACGCCGTCCGCGCCGACGAGGAGGTCACCGGTGGCGGCGCTCCCGTCGGCGAAGTGCGCCTGGACTTCGCCGGTCGGCAGCAGCTCGTACCGGGTGAACTCCTTGCCGAGGTGGACCATCCCATCCAGCCCGGCGAGCAGGATCTCCCGCAGAGTCAACCGGTCCACCGCCCGGCCGGGCCGGGCCAGCACTTCGCCGTCGCCGTCCGGGAAGCGCACGGTGTACTGCTCGGCCAACCCCGTCGCCGTGGCGCGGAAGATGGTCATGCCGGTACTCGGCTGGCCGCCGGTGGCCTCGAACAGGTCGAAGAGCGCGGTGGGGAGGCAGTCGCGCAGGGGCTGGATCCCCCGGTTGTCCAGGTGCACCCGGTACCCCTGGGAGCGCGCCGCGAGCGCCGGATCCCGCTCGTACACCGCCACGTCGGCACCGGCCTTGTGCAGCCCCTGTGCCAGGCACAGGCCACCGAGCCCGCCGCCGATGACCAGTACCCGCAGTGTCGAAGACATGACCCGACACCCCGACATCGCCCCGCCGCGGCCGGTGGCGTACCGGCGAGCAGAGCCGCGAACGCGTCCTGACCGCGGCGCGTGCCTGCTTCGGCCGCGACGGCTACGACCGCACCACCCTGCGCGCCATCGCCGCCCGGGCCCGGGTCGACCCGTCGATCATCCACTACTTCTTCGGCTCCAAGCAGCAACTGTTCACCGCGGCGATGAGTACGCCGGAGCCCGCGCTGGTGATGATCTCCACGCTTCTCAACCAGGGACTCGACGGGTTCGCCCCGCGGCTGCTCGCGCGCTTCCTCCAGATGTGGGACACGGCCGAGAATTTCGAGCCGCTCGTCGCGCTGGTCCGCTCGGCGCCCACCCACGGTACGGCCGCCAGCATGCTCCAGCGCCTCATCCACGAGCAGCTCGGCGCACGGCTCGCCGAACGGCTGCCACCCGAGGACGCCGCCCTGCGCGTCGGCCTGTTCAGCAGCCAACTGATCGGCATCGCCGTCAGCCGGTACCTGGTGCGCACTGAGCCGATCGCCTCGGCCGACCCACGGACGCTCGTCCGGTGGCTCGGCCCCGTCCTCCAGAACTACCTCACCGGCCCCGTACCGCCGCCGTAGCTGGACGTGGCCCGCCAGCTGCCCAGCGACTGGTGTACGACGGTGCGGGCTGAGCGGCCGAGGGCTGACTCGGGTCAACTCGTGACTTCTGATACCACCGACCATCTTTGACCGACCCGACGAACATCCGCTGGCGTGGACCGGTCAGCCGGGCCAGATGTCCGCGACGAGCACGATGCGGAACCCGTCGGGGTCGGTGACGGTGACGCCGACCTGGTCCCAGTACGGGCATCACGCCGTCGTAGCCGCATGGCCGGTAAAGCGGACGATCTCGGGTAGGCCGGCGTCCCGGTGGAACGCCACGACCGCGTCCAGCTGTGCGGTCTGGCGCGCGATCCGTACGTGCACGCCGCCCACCCAAGGTCGGCGGACGTCCGCTCAGGCGTGCTTCACAGTACGGCGCGGATAAAGAGCAGGTCGAACCCTTGCCGCTGGACCTGCTGCTGGGACTTCGAGCCCGGCTGGGTGGTGGCGACCGCTGTCCGCACCGGCACGCCATGGCGACGGTGCGCCGCAAGCGCTGCCGCGCCGGTCAGCTGCGCGACCCGGTTGGCGATGCGCATTCCGACTCCGCCGACGACGACGAAGCCGACCCGCGGTGGCAGGCCGCATGAGTGGGAGTACCGCCATCACGACCTGCCGAGCACGCCATCGCCGCAGCGGTCGAAGACCGGCCGTGGCGGCTCGTCTCCAGCATCGACCGGACGAGGTCCAGACCC
>VAXX01000558.1:0-617 GCA_005885115.1 Actinomycetota bacterium
GAGCAGGTTGGCCCAGAGTCCGCTGGCGTCGGCCGGCGGCGCCTCCAG
Source organism: Actinomycetota bacterium (assembly GCA_005885115.1). Classification (GTDB taxonomy): domain Bacteria; phylum Actinomycetota; class Actinomycetes; order Mycobacteriales; family Micromonosporaceae; genus AC-43. The sequence goes on from VAXX01000558.1 coordinate 49, forward strand.
GCACAGCGGTACCCGGACCGTCCACTGTGGATCCCACGAGCGCCGCCCGTACAGGACGACCGGCCAGGACGGGTCGCAGAACGCGGCGACCGCGCCGCCGTCGGGCAGCGCGTCGACCGGGCCGGCGACCAGGCCGGCCTCCAGCAGCCGGGCCTCCCGGCGGGCGGCGGCGGCCAGCGGTACCGCGTCGGGCGTGCCGGGCCGGCTCAGGTCCAGGACCAGCGCGGCCAGGCCGAGCTCCCGCAGCGCCGCGGCGGCCAGCGGTACCGCCCCACCGCCCCGGCGCTCGTGCAGGTAGCACAGGGTCGCGCCGCGCCGGAGGGTGGCGGCCAGCGCCTTGGGTTCGCCGGCCGGGCACGGTACGGGCGGGGCGAGCACCCCGTCGAGCAACGGATCCGGGGTGTCGTCGCCGAGCAGGTGCCGGACCACCCGGTCGGGTACCCGCAGCCCCCGGGTCAGGTACGGACGTTCGGGGTCGGTCACCTCGACCAGGCCGCCGGCCACCAGCGGGCCGGCCGGAGCCAGCCGGGCCCGGGCAGTGGCGTCGGTCGCCGGTACCCCGGCCAGCT
>VAXX01000558.1:622-2413 GCA_005885115.1 Actinomycetota bacterium
CGAGGTCCGGGGCGAGCGCGACCAGCAGCAGCTCGACGTCGAGGGGGAGCAGGCCGAAGGTACGCGGCAACCGGCGCAGCGCCGGGACCGTACCGTCCGACTCCGCCGTGTCGGCGACCTGCTCGGCCCGGCTCGACAGGTCCGCGACCTCGGCCGCCGGGCCGGCCGGCTCCGCTGGGGTGAGCAGTCCATCGACGTCCTCGTCGCGCAGGTACAGGCCCCGGAAGGGGTCGGGGGTCGGTGGCTGGCCGCCCCGGCGGGCCGCGACGGCGTGGCGTACCCGGGCCTCGGTGACCGCGAGCCGGGCCAGCAGGTACGCGAGCGAGGGGGCGGGCTGCGGCGCAGTCATACCCTGAAGCATTGGCGACCGGCGCAACCACGCACAAGGCGGGGCGCGGTTTGATGAGAGCCGTCCGCCTCCGGAACGGCATACCTCCGACCAATGTCCGTTCGCATTCATGAACACCCGTCGATATAGCCCGTTATGAGCGGACCGTACCGGCCAATGATCGAACCAATCATTGACATCCTTTCCGTGTGGGGGATAGACATCGGTGATAGCGGTCCTTGTCAATACACCCCAAGGAACCTCCGCACATGAAACTGCGCTACCTGATCTCGACCGGCGTCGCTGCCACGCTGGTCGCCGCCGGTACCCTCGCCGCCAACGCCGCCACCCAGGCGTCGACCGTCACGGTCAGCGTCGGGGCCGGTTCCGGCGCCAGCCTGGCCGACTCGTTCACCGGCTTCTCCTTCGAGGCCAACGTCCTGGCCGGTACCGCGCCCTCGGCCGGCAACCTCTACCAGTACCTCAAGACGCTCGGCAGCGGCGTCATGCGCTTCGGCGGCAACTTCGTCGACACCACCTTCTGGACCTCCAAAGGTGAGGCCCAGCCGTCCTGGGCGGTCGCCACCCTGACCCCGGCCGATCTGCAGCGGCTCAGGACGCTGGCCACCAACAGCGGCTGGCAGGTGGTCCTCGGGGTCAACCTCAAGCAGCGCGACCCGGCCCGGGCCGCGGACGAGGCGAAGTTCGCCAAGCAGATCCTCGGTACGTCCTTGAAGGCCGTCGAGATCGGCAACGAGCCCAACTACTACCCGAACTACAGCATGGCCCAGTACTACGCCGACTTCGAGGCGTACCGCAGCGCGATCAACGCCTCGGCGCCCGGCGTCGGGCTGGTCGGGCCGTCCGACGGCCGGGTACCGGCGGCCGACGACTGGATGAAGGACTTCGCCAGCCGCGAGTCCGGCCACGTCGACATCGCCGGGTTCTATGGCCACTACTACCCGGCCTGCGCGAAGACCACCCCGAAGCCGACCATCGCCGACCTGCTGTCGATCAGCTACCGGGACGGCGAGAAGAGCCGGGCCCAGTTGACCGCGAGCCTGGCCAGGAGCCTGGGCGTACCGGGGGTGCTGGGCGAGGGCAACTCGGTGTCCTGCGAAGGCATGGACGGGGTGAGCGACGTGTTCGCCGCCGCGCTGTGGGGCGTGGACGCGCAACTGCTCTACGCGCGTGCGGGGCTCAAGGGTTTCTACCTGCACAGCTCGATCGCGACCTGTGGCGCGCCGAAGCCGCTCTACAAGGCGTACACCCCGTTCTGCGCGCCGACCGACGCCGACGCGGCGGCCGGCAACCTGCGGGTCCGCCCGGTGTACTACTCCTCGCTGCTGCTCCAGCAACTGGGCAGCGGCGCGTTCGCGCCGGTGACCAACAGCGACCTGACCGACGTGCGGGCGTACGCGCTGCGCAGCGGTACCACCCTGAAGCTGGTCCTGGTCAACGTG
>VAXX01000559.1 GCA_005885115.1 Actinomycetota bacterium
CAGGTACCCCTGCCCGTACCGGCAGCCCGCCGCCCGTACCACGTCCAGGTGCGCCTCGGCTTCCAGGCCACCGGCGATGACCTCCACCCCGAGCCTGCGCCCGAGCCCGACGACGACGTCCAGGATCGGGGTCGCCGGGGTGGTCCGGCCGGCCGGCTCGGTGAACAGGGTCCGGTCCACCTTCAGCAGGTCCACCGGGAGCCGGCGCAGGTGCGCCAGCGGCGTGGTACCGGTGCCGAAGCGGGTCAGTGCCGTACGTACCCCGAGGGTGCGCAGCGAGGTCAACTGGTCCACCGCGTGCTCGGTGTCGTTGCCCAGGGCCGCTTCGGTGACCTCCAGCACCAGGCGCTCGGCCGGCACCTGGTGGGTCTCCAGGGCGGTACCGACGGTCGTGGCCACGGTCGGCGCGGCGAGCTGCCGCCGGGCCAGGTGTACGGCCAGCCACAGGTCCCGGCCGTCGCGCCGCCAACTGGACAGTTGCCGGCAGGCCCGGTGTACCACCCACTCGCCGATCTCGTTGATCAGCCCGACGTCCTCGGCGACCGGGACGAAGTCGGCCGCCGAGAGGCTGCCCAGCACCGGGTGCCGCCAGCGCAGCAGCGCCTCGGCGCCGACCGGCCGCCCTTCGACCAGGTCGAGGATCGGCTGGTACACCAGGTCCAGCTCGCCCCGGGCGACGACGCCGGGCAGGTCCTGTTCCAGGGTCATCCGGTGCAGGAGCCCGGCCTCCAGGGCCTCGTCGTACCACTCGACCCGGCCCGGAGCGCCGTGCCGGGCCCGGCGCAGCGCGAGGGCGGCCCGGCTGAGCGCGTCGCCGCCGCTGTCGGTACCGGCGAGCTCGGCGATGCCGACACAGGCGGTCAGGTGCACGGTGGCGCTGGGCAGCCGGTACGGCTCGGACAGGCCGGTCAGCACCCGGCTGGCCAGCGCGTACGTGTGCACGGGCGAGCCGGTACTGGCGATGGCGAACTCGTCGCCGGACAGCCGGGCCGGCAGGTCGGCGCCGTCGACCGCGTCGCGCAGCCGCCGGGCCGCCTCCACGAGTACCGCGTCGCCCGCGTCGTGCCCGCGGACGTCGTTGACCGCGGTGAACCCGTCCAGATCAATGACCAGTACGGACCCCGACTGGCCCAGCGCCGCCAGCGTACGCAGCAGTTCCTTGCGGTTGGCCAGGCCGGTGAGCTGGTCGGTGCTGGCCAGCCGGTGCAGGCTGCGCTCCAGCTCGCGCCGCTCGCCGATGTCCCGGACGTGCACGACCAGCGCCCCGACCTCCGGTACGGCGCGCAGGTCGCTGACCGAGGACTCGGTGTCCCGCCAATGCCCGAAGCCGTCGCGCATCCGGGCCTCGATCAGCATCGGGTGGCCCGATTCGGCGGGTGACCCGGCGAGCACCTCCTCCAGCCGGCCGCGTACCGCGTCGGCGTCGTCCGGGTGCACCCGGACGAGGAAGGACCGGCCCACCACGTCCTGGTCGGACAGGCCGAGCTGGCGCGCGGCGGCGGAGGACTGCCAGCGCACGGCCAGGTCGGGACCGAGCACCATGGCCACCTCGGAGGCGCCGGCGACCAGCGACCGCAGGTGCGCCTGCTGTTCGACGATCTTGCGGGTGTACCGGCGCAGGTGGTACATGGCGGCGGCGAGGACCATCGCGATCGGTACGGTCAGCACCGGGTACCCGCCGAAGCCGCGCTCGGGGTCGGTGGCCTCCGGTACCGGGGCGACCGCGGCGTACCGCCGGGCCGTCGCGTACGAGACGAGCGGGCCGTACACCAGGGCGGTACCGCCGAGGTAGAGCCAGCCGGCGGAGCTGGCACCGGACAGCACGAGGGTCAGCGTGCCCAGCCCGAGCACGGACACCAGTACCCCCGTGGCGCAGGCCCGGGCCGCGCTGCGGAAGTGGACCGCGCGCACCGCGATGATGACCGAGCTGGCCAGCACCGCCGTCGTCGCCAGCGCGACCAGGAAGGCCAGCGGGCCGGGGGTGCCGCCGTGCGGCGCGATCACCGCCACCCACGCGGTGAACAGGAAGCAGGCGGCCAGCCCCAGCGCGTCCAGGCCCTGCCGCAGCCGCGCCAGGAACGTCGGCGCGGCGCCGGGGAGCAGCAGCAGGCCGGTCAGGTAGCACAGCACCGCGAGCACCAGGCCGGCGCCGGCCACCTGTGGCAGCCGGCCGATCGCGGCGCTCGCGGCGGTCCCGCCGCCGGCGAGCACGCCGAGGCTGATGAACCCCACCCCCCGGCACGGGCCGAAGCTGCCGTGCCGGTGGTGGATGGCCAGGGCCAGCCGGAACAGCAGCGCGCCGTGCACCGCGGCGGAGACGCCGGCGCCGAGGCCGACCGCGAGCAGCGGCGGTACGAGCGCGGTCAGCGCCGCGCAGATCACCGCGGTACCGACGATCGGGGCCAGCAGGACGAGCGCCCACGGCAGGGCGGGTGCGGACGGGCGCCGGGTCGCGGCGCCAGGCTCAACGCATTCCTCAACGAACGGCGGGCGGACCGGTCACGGGATAGCGATCAGTCGATCCCGAGCGGAGTCCGGCGCGCATTGTCGCCGGAAAGATACGCCAGGTAGCTGACTTCCTTCGGGTGGATAAAGATGCCGCGTTGCCGGACTACCGGGACGCGGGCGGTGACGGATAGCATCGAACCCCGCCTGATGCCGGTACGCTCCGCCGCACTGCCGGTCGTGGCTACGTCTGCAGCAGGAGGATCTCGTGCGTGCTGGGGTCTGGTTAATCGGCGCCCGTGGATCGGTCGCCACCACCACGATCGTGGGGGCGCTGGCGCTGCGCGCCGGGCTCACCGAGCCGCACGGCTGCGTGACCGCCCATCCCGACCTGTCCACTGCCGTT
>VAXX01000560.1 GCA_005885115.1 Actinomycetota bacterium
CGGATCGCCTCCTGCTCCGGCGCGGTCAGCAACCCGTCGGCGACGCGGGCCAGCACTTGCGGGTCGGCCAGCAGCGCGGTCAGCAATTCCTCCGGCCGTACCTTCGGCCAGGCGTGGTCGAGTGCGGCCACCACCGGACGGGCCCGGCCGATCGTGTCCAGCCACCTCTTGGTCGGGGCTTCGCCACGCGCCTCCAGCTGCCGCTGGATCATGGCCACGATGCGCGCCCGGACCCGCTCCCGGCCGACCCCGTACGGCACGTCCTCGCCGCGGATCCTGGCGACGTGGCGGGCCAGCGCGGTGACCGGTACCCGCAGCCGGTACGAGCCGTCCGGTACCACGATCGACTCGGTCGGTTCGGCGATGCGGGCGTACAGCGCCCGGCGCAGTACGGCCGCCATCCGCGCGTCGTGCTTCACCCGCGCGGCGTCGTCGGTGTCCACCGCCCCCGGCGGGTACTCACTGAGCACCCCGTCGAGCGTGCGCTGCTGCACGTCCACCTCACCGAGTGCCGGCAGCACCGCGGAGATGTAGTGCAGGAACGCCGGGTTCGGGCCGACCACCAGAACGCCGGTGCGCTTGAGTTGCCGCCGGTGGATGTAGAGCAGGTACGCCGCGCGGTGCAGGCCGACAGCCGTCTTGCCGGTACCCGGCCCGCCCTGTACGCACAGCGACCGGTCGAGGTCGGCGCGTACCAGCTCGTCCTGCTCCGGCTGGATCGTGGCCACGATGTCGCGCATCGGCCCGACCCGGGGCCGTTCGATCTCCGCGGTCAGTAGCTGGCTGGCGGTACCCAGCTCCTCGCCGTGGTCCAGGCGCTCGTCCTCGAAGCCGGTGAGCTGGACCGGGTGGTGGGTGGTCCAGCCGAACCGGCGCCGGGTGGTCACGCCCTGGCGGTCCCGGGCACTGGCCCGGTAGAAGCGCGCCGACACCGGCGCCCGCCAGTCGATCACGAGTGGCTGGCCGCTGGCGTCGGTGATCCGCCGCCGGCCGAGGTAGTAACTCTGGTTGCGGTGCTCGTCAGCGGCCGGCCCGGCATCGAAGCGCAGCCGCCCGAAGTACAGCGGGCTGTCCGGCTCCTCGGCCAGTTCCTTGACGTAGCTCTTGAGCATCCGGCCGAGCCGCTCGGCGGTGTACCGGTCGCCGGCGACCTGCGCGCCGGTGGCGACCCGCATCCGGGCGTGCTCCAGCATCCAGGCCAGCGCGCGGCGGGCACGGGCCAGGTACACCAGCTCGTCGGCGAAGTCGCGGTCGAGCTGGTCACGCGCGGTTGACATGGAATCCCCTCCGGCCGGGAGGATAGTGTAACCGGGTAACGAAATTGACCGCCATCTCGCTGTTCCTGGCGCACGGCTTCGACCGGGTGTCCGTCGCGGACATCGCGGCGGCCACCGAGATCTCCAAGCCCACGCTGTTCCGCTACTTCCGGTCCAAGGAGGACCTGGTACTGCACCGGTTCGCGGACCACGAGGGCGAGGCGGCGCGGGTGGTCCGGCAGCGGCCGGCGCACCAGACGCCCCTGGCCGCGCTGCACGAGCACTTCCTGGATGGCCTGGCCCGCCGGGACCCGGTCACCGGCCTCAACGACCACCCGGAGGTCCTCGCCTTCCACAACATGATTTTCTCGACGCCGAGCCTGGCCGCGCGGATGAACGAGTACATCGCCCGCGACGAGGAGGCGCTCACCGATGCGCTCGTCGAGACCGCGGGCGCCCCCGACAGGCTCACGGCCCGGCTCGCCGCCGCGGCGATCATCGCGGTACGGCGCGTCCTGGCCCGGGAGAACTGGCGCCGGCTCGCGGCGGGAGAACCGGCGACGGCGGTGTACGACCCGGCCAGAGCCTGCGCCGACAACGCCTTCCGGCTGCTCGCCTCGGGTCTGTCGTGGGAGAGCTGACGACCCGGCCCGCCACGGCCGAGGACGTACCGGCGGTCCAGCGGCTCGTGGCCGCCTGTGAACAGGATCTGGACGGGCGGGTCGCGGTCACCCTGGACGCCGTGGCGGCCGACCTCACCCGGCCGGGGCTGGATCTGGCCCGCGACACGCTGCTGGTCTTCGACGGCAGCGGGGAGCTGGCCGGCCGGGCCTGGGTACACCTGGGGCGGCGGGCCGAGGTCGACGTACGCCCGGACCAGCGGGGTCGGGGCCTGGGCACCCGGCTGCTGTCCTGGGTCGAGGCCCGGGCCCGGGAGCTGGGCAGCGAACGGCTCGGCCAGAACGTCGCGGACGCCGACCGGGCCGCGGCGGGACTGCTCGAGGCACACGGGTACGAGGACCGGGGCAGCTCCTGGCTCCTGGAGATCGCCCTGACCGGCGAGCCGGTCGTACCCGCGTTGCCCGACGGCATCACGATCCGGCCCTTCCGGCCCGGGGACGAGCACGCGACGTACCGGCTGACCGAGGACGCGTTCAACGAGTGGCCCGAGCGCCGACCCCGCGGGTACGACGAGTGGGCCCGGTACAACATCGACCGGCCGGCGTTCGCACCGGCGTTCTCACCGCTGGCCTTCGACGCGTCGCCGTACACCGGGAGTACCGGCACCGGGGCATCGCCCGGGCCCTGCTCCGCCAGGCGTTCCTCGGCTTCCACCGCCAGGGCCGGCGCACGTGTGCCCTGTGGACCCACTCGGGGACCGGCGCGTTGACCCTGTACCAGCGGATCGGCATGACCGTCCGGCAGCGCTCGACCCACTACTCCAAGGCCCTGACCAGCACCTGAACGAGTTGTGGCCTCGGGCGAAGCCCGAGGCCACAACATCCCACTGCCGATGGTTCCCACAATCTATCAGTAAACCTGCCTGACAGTTGTCCCAGAACGGTATCGGCGATCCGGTTACACCTTGATCTTGTCCAAGTCCGGTGCCCACGCGCTCGCGTTACCGAACGAGATCGTGTTGCTTCCGGCTTTCAGGGTGACCGAGATGGTGATCGTCCCCGGCGTGGTGAACCCGCCGGTGTTGGGGAAGTTGACCGTCTTGGCGGTGCCGTTGACGGTCACCACCGCGTTGCGGCTGCCCGACGCGTCACCGTTGCAGTACGAGATGACCAGCTGGTACGTGCCGGCGCTCGCCTCGGTGACGTTACTGAAGGTCACCGAGCCGCCCATCCCAACGTTGCCCACCTTCTGGCCGCCGGAGCACGGCGTGCAGGTCCGCACCGCGGCCCCGCCGGCGAGGGTGCCGGCTTCGGCCTCGTACGACTTGCCACCGGTGCTCGTACCGGCCTTGAAGGTCGCGGTGTACGAGGTCGCCGCGCTCGGGGTGGTGATGGCGTGCGACTGCGCGCCACCGTCCGACCACGACTGGAACACCTCGGACGTACCGCCGATGGACTGGTTGTTCGCGGTCACGTGGATCTGGTAGCCGTCCCACGAGGTGATGGTCTGGCCGCTGGTCACGTGCGGGTTGAAGTCCTGCTCGATGGTCTGCGTGATGCCATGGGAGTCCGTGGCGCTCAGGCAGATGAGCAGCCGGCTGTTGCCGGCGATCGCGGAGAACTGCTCGGCCGGCGGAGCGACGAACGAGGTGGCCCCGTTCCCCGCGACCGGGTCGAGCACCGGGTGGACGTGGTTGATGTGGAGCAGCCACACCTGCCAGGTCAACGCGCTGGACGCCAGCGCCGCCCCGGAGCCGTCCGTGGCCGAGCCCTTCGGGGTGTACGTGTTGCCCACCCGGAAGGCGTCGGTCGTGGTCGGCGCGGTGATCTTCGGCGTCGGGATGCCGAAGTCGGTCCGGACCTGGCCGCTGGCCGCCGTGGAGGTACCGCCCTGGTCGTTGGTGACGGTCAGGGTCGGCTTGAAGTTGCCCTTGGTGGTGTAGGTGTGCGACACCGTGGCCGAGGTGCCGGTGCTGGTCGCGCCGTCACCGAAGTTCCAGTGGTAGGTCAGCGGACGACCGCTGGGGTCGGCGCTGCCGCTACCGTCGAACTTCACCGCGAACGGCGGGTCGCCGGCCGTGGTCGCCTGGGTCGAGCACTTGGCCACGCTCCCGGTCGCCGCGTTCGTGCTGAACGCCGCCGTCGGGATCTTCGTACCCGAGGTGACCTTGCGGACCGTACCCTGGCCCAGGTTGGTGTAGTACAGCGCCTTCTGGCCGTTCGGCTGGGCCGGGTTGACCGGGACGAACTTCATCGCGATCGCCGTCTCGCCGCCCTCGAAGGTCTTGAGGGAACCGCCGCCGGTGGTGATCTGGTAGATGTTGTTCTTCACGTAGTCGCTGAACAGGTACTGGCCGTTGTACGCCGGGTTCCACTGGTTGTTCGGTACGAACGCACCACCGGTGATGGCCGCGCGGCCGCCGCCCATGCCGTCGGAGTACGAGAAGACCGGGTTGG
>VAXX01000554.1 GCA_005885115.1 Actinomycetota bacterium
CCGGCCCTCAACGGGCAGGGCGGGCTGCACCTTGTCCGGGACACCGACGGCGGCCGGTACGACGGCGACCCGGTGTACGACCACGCGGTCGGGCCGATGCAGTTCATCCCGGGCACCTGGCAGACGTACCAGGTCGACGCGGACGGGGACGGGGTCGCCGATCCCAACGACATCAACGACGCGACCCTGGCCGCGGCCAACTACCTGTGTGCCGGCGGGCGCGACCTGGCCACCAGCGGCGGCTGGTGGGGGGCCGTGCTGTCGTACAACGCGATCCAGCAGTACGCCCAGAAGGTCTTCGATGCCGCCAACGACTACGGCCAGCGCGCCCGTACAATCGCGTAGCGTCGCGATGTCTCCCCACAGCGTAAAGATTGGGGGTCGTTAGTACTTTCGCCGGACCCGCTTTATCTGCAAGCTAGACGGGTGATGGTACGCGAGTGGGATCCTCGAACCGCGCCGTCCGTCGAGATCGAAGCAGTGTTGAGCTCACTGAACGCGGCCCTCGCGGCCGATCTCCCGGATGATCCGCCCTGGCGGATCGACTCGTTCCGCGAGTACCTCGCCGTGACCATGCCCGGCGAACGGCGGATCTGCTGGATCGCCGAGGCCGAGCCCGGCGACGCCCACCGCGGCGAGCCGCTGCTCGGCACCGCCAACGTCCTGCTGCTGGGCGAGATCGGCGTGATCGAGGTGATCGTCCCGCCGGCGGCCCGGCACCAGGGCATCGGTCGGGAACTGCTGTCCGCGGTGGCCAACCGGGCCTACGCGGAGGGCTTCACCTCGCTGGGCGTCGAGGCCATCGGCGACACGCCGGCCGTGGGCTTCTATGAGCGGTACGGGTTCCAGTGCGCGTTCGTGGAGATCCGCAACATCCTCCGGCTCGCCACGGTCGACTGGCTCAACCTCGGCGAGATGGCCGCCGGGGTCGGTTCCGGGTACCGGATCGAGTACTACCCGGGCGGCCCGCCGGAGGAGCTCTACGAGGCGTACGCGGAGGCGAAGGCCATCGTCCGCGAGTCCTACGAGCGTACATCGTGGTGGGCATCCACGAGCCGACCGGGAAGATCGCCGGGCTCACCGAGGTCGTGGTGGCCGCCCAGCACCCGACCCGGGCCGACCAGTACGACACCGTGGTCGTACCGGCCCACCGCGGGTACGGGCTGGGCCGCGCGATCAAGGCCCGGATGCTGTTCGAGCTGCGCTCGGCCGAGCCCCGGGTGACCGAGGTACAGACCTGGAACGCCTTCGAGAACGAGCCGCTGCTGAAGGTCAACTCGGAGCTGGGTTTCCAACCCGACCGCCAGTGGTGCGAGTACGACGCCGAGGTGGCGGACCTGGTGCGGCGCCTGGAAAAGGATAACTAGCGGCGCAGCAGGCGGGCCGCCTCGACGGCCCAGTAGGTCAGGATGATCTGGGCACCGGCGCGGCGGATCGAGGTCAGCGTCTCCAGGATCGTCCGCTCCCGGTCCAGCCAGCCGTTCGCGGCGGCCGCCTCGACCATGGCGTACTCGCCGGACACCTGGTACGCGGCCACCGGAATGTCCACAGTGGACGCTACAGCGGCGAGCACGTCCAGGTACGGCAGCGCCGGCTTCACCATCACGATGTCCGCGCCCTCGGCGACGTCGAGCGCGACCTCGCGCAGCGCCTCCCGTACGTTGCCCGGGTCCTGCTGGTACGTGCGCCGGTCGCCGACCAGCGCGGACTCGACGGCCTCCCGGAACGGGCCGTAGAACGCCGAGGCGTACTTGACGGCGTACGCGAGGATCACCGTGTCCGGGTGCCCGGCCCGGTCCAGGGCCGCCCGTACCACGCCGACCTGACCGTCCATCATCCCGGACAGCCCGACCACGTGCACCCCGGCGGCGGCCTGCGCGACGGCCATGTCGGCGTACCGGGCCAGCGTCGCGTCGTTGTCGACCGAGCCGTCCGGCGCGAGTACCCCGCAGTGCCCGTGTGAGGTGAACTCGTCCAGGCACAGGTCGCCCATCACCACCGTCGCGCCGCCGACCTCCTCCACCACGTCGCGGATGGCGACGTTGAGGATGCCGTCCGGGTCGGTGGCGCCGGAGCCGTCCGGGTCGCGGGTCGCCGGTACCCCGAAAATCATCAATCCGCCCACGCCGGCCTGCACCGCGTCCGCGGCGGCCTTGCGCAGCGACTCGCGGGAGTGCTGCACCACGCCGGGCAGCGACGAGACCGGCCGCGGCTCGGCCAGCCCTTCCTTGACAAACATCGGGAGTACGAGTTCCCGCGGCGCCACGGTCGTCTCGCCGACCAGCCGGCGCAGCGGCTCGCTGCCGCGCAACCGGCGCGGCCGGATCTCCGGAAAGCCCATGCCAACCTCCTAGCGGAAGCGCAGTGCCGTCGGTCCCTGTACCTTCGAGCCGCGCCGCTGCTTGGCCGGCATCGCGGCCAGCTTCTCGCGCAGCT
>VAXX01000090.1 GCA_005885115.1 Actinomycetota bacterium
GGTCGGTACCCGCTTCCCGGCGCCGGTGAACCTGCGGGTCAAGGAGATCGGGCTCTGGCACCACTGGCTGCCGTACGTCCGGGGCGACCTGCTGTTCCTCGCGTTCGCCGCGATCCTGACGTACGTGCTGCTGGCCGGGTTCTCGCCGTACCCGTCGCTGCGTAAGCCCGGCCCGGGGTCAGTTGGGGCTGCTGGCGACGGCCAGTTCGGACAGTGGCACGGGTACCGCCCGGACCCGGCTGAGGAGTCCGACCTCCCGACCGAGCAGGGCGCGCTCGGCCCGTAGCCGGGCCGGGGTGTCGGGGGCGGCGAGCAGCGCCTGGCGCTCGGCGAGCGGGAGCGCGGCGGTCGCGGCGATCAGGTACGACAGCACGGTCGCGTCGTCCGGCACCTGTTCACCGAGTTGAGCGGGGCGGATCAGCCGAAGGTACCGCTGGAAAAGGTCGAGCACGGTCGGCATGAGGGTGTCCGCCTCGCCGGATTTGCCGTCCGCGTCCTCCAGCCAGTCGACCTGCGCGACCAGGTACGGCTCGCGGTCCGCGTCGACGCTGCGCACGGTGAACCGCCGGTGTCCGACGGTGGTCAGATCGAACCGGCCGTCGGGATGCTCGGTCACCTGCCGCACCTGGGCGCTGCACCCGACCTCGTGCAGGGTCAGCGAGGTGCCGGTATGCGCGTCGACCTCCCAACCCCGGTGGATCGCGATCACCCCGAACTCGCGGGGCGTCCCTTCGGGCAGCGCCATGATGTGGCGTACCAGCGCGCGGTAGCGCTCCTCGAACACGTGCAGCGGCAGGACCAGGCCGGGAAACAACACTGTCCCCAGGGGGAACAGGGGCAGCGCGGTTGTCACGGCACGAGCGTAGCCGAGCGGTCGGCGCAGAAGCCGGTTTCGATCCGCCGGAGCGGCAGCCTAGACTTGCCTCCGTGCTGAACCGCGTCGACCTGCGCGTCCTGGCTGACTCCGCGGCGGAGCTGCATCGGCTGCTGCCGCGCGCGGGCCTGGACGTCTCGGCCGCGATGGAGCAGGTCCGGCCGACCGTCGAGGCGGTCCGCACGGGTGGCGCGGCGGCGGTCATCGAGGCGACCGCCCGGTTCGACGGGGTCACCCTGAGCGCGCTGCGGGTGCCGACCGAGGCGTTGACCGACGCCGCGCAGCGGCTGGACCCGGCGGTGCGCGAGGCGTTGGGCGTGGCCATCGAGCGGGCCCGGCTGGTGCACTCGGCGCAGCGCCGTGACGACGTGACAACCCAGGTGGTACCGGGGGGTACGGTCACCCAGCGGTGGCGCCCGGTGGCCCGGGTCGGGCTCTACGTCCCCGGGGGACTGGCGGTGTACCCGTCGAGCGTGGTCATGAACGTGGTACCGGCCCAGGTCGCCGGGGTCGGGTCGATCGCGGTCACCAGCCCGCCCCAGAAGGACACCGGGCTGCCGCATCCGCTCGTCCTCGCCGCCTGCGCGTTGCTCGGCGTCGACGAGGTGTACGCGGTCGGCGGTGCCCAGGCCATCGCGATGCTCGCGTACGGCACGGACGAGTCTGGGCCGGTTGATCTGATCACCGGGCCCGGAAACGTCTGGGTCACCGCCGCCAAGCGGCTCGTCCGGGGCGTGGTCGGGATCGACGCGGAGGCCGGACCGACCGAGATCGCCGTACTCGCCGACGAGACCGCCGACCCCCGGCATGTCGCCGCCGACCTGATCAGCCAGGCCGAGCACGACCCGCTCGCGGCCAGCGTCCTGGTCACCACCTCCGAATCGCTGCTGCGCGCGGTCGAGGCCGAGCTGACCCGGCAGGTGGCCGCGACCAGACACGTCGAGCGGATCACCGCGGCGCTGACCGGGCCGCAGTCGGCCGTCGTCCTGGTCGAGGACATCGACGCGGGGCTACGGGTGGTCGACGCGTACGGCGCGGAGCACCTGGAGATCCAGACCCGGGACGCCCGTACCGTGGCCGAGCGGGTACGCAGCGCCGGGGCCATCTTCGTCGGTCCGTGGTCGCCGGTGTCGCTGGGCGACTACTGCGCCGGCTCCAACCACGTACTGCCGACGGGGGGCTGCGCCCGGCACTCGTCGGGGCTGTCGGTGCAGACGTTCCTGCGCGGCGTACAGCTCATCGAGTACGACGAGGCGGCCCTCAAGGACGTGGCGCCGTACGTGGTCGCGCTGTCCTGCGCCGAGGACCTGCCCGCCCACGGGCAGGCCGTCACCGCCCGGTTCACCTCGTGACCGCGCTGCCCATCCGGGACGAGCTGCGCGGGATGTCGCCGTACGGGGCGCCGCAGTTGTCGGTCGCGGTCCGGCTCAACACCAACGAGAACTCGTACCCGCTGCCGGACGAGGTGGTGACCGGGGTCGAGAAGGCGCTGTCAGCCGTGCTCCGGGACCTCAACCGGTACCCGGACCGGGATGCCGTGGCGTTGCGCGCCGACCTCGCGTCGTACCTCGGCCACGAACTGACCACCGCGAATGTCTGGGCGGCCAACGGGTCCAACGAGGTACAGCAGCAACTGCTCCAGGTCTTCGGCGGGCCGGGGCGGGTGGCGCTCGGGTTCACCCCGGCGTACTCGATGCATCCGTTGCTGGCCAAGGCGACCGGTACCGGCTGGATCGACGGGCAGCGCGGTGACGAGTTCGAGCTGACCGTACCGTCGGTGGTGGCCCAGCTTGAGGCGCACCGGCCGGACGTGGTGTTCCTGTGCTCGCCGAACAACCCGACCGGGACGGCGCTGCCGACCGAGGTCATCGAGGCGGCGCTGGACACCGCGCCCGGCATGGTGGTCGTGGACGAGGCGTACGTGGAGTTCCGTCGGCCCGGTACCCCCAGCGCTCTTGGCTTGTTGCCCGGACACCCGCGGCTGGTCGTCACGCGCACGATGAGCAAGGCGTTCGCGTTCGCCGGCGCGCGGGTCGGTTATCTGGCCGCCGATCCGGGCGTGGTGGACGCGGTACAACTGGTCCGGTTGCCGTACCACCTCTCGGCTCTGACCCAGGCCGCCGCCCGCGCGGCGCTCGCGCATGCCGATGTGCTGCTGGCCACCGTCGAGGCGATCAAGGCGCAACGCGACCGGATCGTCGCGACCCTGCGCGGCTACGGCCTGACCGTCGCGGACAGCGACGCGAACTTCGTGCTGTTCGGCCGGTTCCGCGACCAGAAGGCGGTCTGGCAGGCCCTGCTCGTGCGCGACGTGCTCGTGCGCGACGTCGGCCTGCCCGGCTGGCTGCGCGTCACGGCGGGCACGGAGGCCGAGACATCGGCGTTCCTGAAAGCGATGGGGGAGCTGTTGTGAGTCGCAGCGCGCGGGTCGAGCGGGCCACCGCTGAGACCAAAGTCCTTGTGGAGCTTGACCTCGATGGCACCGGAGCCGCCGAGATATCCACCGGCGTCGGTTTCTTCGACCACATGCTCGGGCAGATCGCCAAGCACGGCGCGATCGACCTCCGGGTGTCGACGCAGGGCGATCTGGAGGTGGACGCCCACCACACCATCGAGGACACCGCGCTCGCGCTGGGCGCGGCGCTGGCGGATGCGTTGGGGGACAAGAAAGGCATCCGGCGGTACGGGTCGGCCCTGATCCCGCTGGACGAGGTGCTGGTGCAGGCGGCGGTGGACCTGTCCGGCCGCCCGTACGTGGTGCACGACGAGCCGGCCCTGGCCCCGTACGTCGGCCCGGTGTACCCGACGTCGATGACCCGCCACATCTGGGAGTCGCTGGGCCACGCGGCCCGGATCACCTTGCACGTCAACGTTCTACGGGCCGCCCGACCCGGTACCCAGCCCGACGCGCACCACGTCGTCGAGGCGCAGTTCAAGGCGTTCGCCCGGGCACTGCGCGAGGCGGTCGCGCCGGATCCGCGCCTGTCCGGCGGCATCGCCAGTACCAAGGGCGTCCTGTGACATCGGTGGTGGTGCTCGATTACGGCTCGGGCAACCTGCGCTCGGCGGAGCGGGCACTGGCCCGGACCGGGGCCTCGGTCACGGTGACGCCCTCGTTGGAGGCCGCCGCGTCGTGCGACGGCCTGGTGGTACCCGGCGTGGGCGCGTTCGCGGCGTGCATGGCCGGGATCGAGGCGCTCGACGCCGGGCCGGTGATCGCCGCCCGGGTCGCCGCGGGCCGGCCGGTACTGGGCATCTGCGTCGGTATGCAGATCCTGTTCGAGTACGGCGAGGAGCACGGCGTTGTCACCAAAGGGCTCGGGCTGTTGCCGGGTGCGGTGACCCGGCTCGCCGCGCAGCGGGTACCGCACATGGGGTGGAACACCGTCGTCGCTCCCACCGGCACCCGGCTGTTCGCCGGCGTGGACGCGGGAACGCGGTTCTACTTCGTCCACTCGTACGCGGCGACACCGGCGCAGCGGCAGGGACTGGTCGGGCTGACCGAGCACGGGGCGCCGTTCGTGGCCGCGGTGGAGCACGGATCCCTTGCCGCCACGCAGTTCCACCCGGAGAAGTCCGGGGACGCCGGTGCCGTACTGCTGCGCAACTGGGTCAGCGGGTTGTGAGCAGGGAGCGTGCCGCACGGCGGGCCGTCCGGCTCGCGGAAGCACAGCGGGACCGGGCTCGACGCGAACGGCTCACCGCCCGCCGCGCCCGGCGTCGGGCACTGGCCCGCCGGCTCACCCCACGGCTGCCGGACCGGCGCACCGGCCGCCTGTACGCCCGGCGGGCCTTCGCCCAGCGACTGGGTATCGCGCTGACCGCCCTGCTCGCGGTGGCCCTGATCTGGTGGCAGGTCGACGGACTCAGTACCCAGGTCGCGCTGACCATCGTCGTCGCCGTGGCCGCACCGGCGGCCGTGGTGCTCACCTTCGACCGCCGCAGTCCCTGACAGTTCAGTTTCTTCCGGAGGTTCCATGCTGACCCTGCTCCCCGCCGTCGACGTGGCCGACGGTCAGGCCGTACGCCTCGTCCAGGGCGCCGCCGGCAGCGAGACGGCGTACGGCGAGCCGCTGGAGGCGGCGCTCGCGTGGCAGCGGGACGGGGCGAGCTGGGTGCACCTGGTGGACCTGGACGCCGCGTTCGGCCGGGGCTCCAACGCGGCGCTGCTGGCCGACGTGGTACGCCGGTTGGACGTGCACGTCGAGCTGTCCGGCGGGATCCGCGACGACGGGTCGCTGCGTGCGGCGTTGTCCACCGGCGCCGCACGGGTGAACCTCGGTACGGCGGCGTTGGAGAACCCGGACTGGTGCGACCGGGTCGTCGGCGAGTACGGCGACCGGGTCGCGGTCGGACTGGACGTACGGGGCCGGACGCTGGCCGCCCGGGGCTGGACCCGGGAGGGCGGGGACCTGTTCGAGGTGCTGGAACGGTTGAACAAGGCCGGTTGCGCGCGGTACGTGGTCACCGACATCCTCAAGGACGGCACCATGCGCGGGCCGAACCTGGAACTGCTGCGGGAGGTCTGCGCGCATACCGACGCCGCGGTCATCGCCTCCGGCGGAGTGTCCACATTGGACGACCTGCGCGCGCTCAAGGACCTGGAGTCCGTCGGCGTCGAAGGTGTCATCGCCCTCGTGACCGTCGCGGCCGCTCACCCGGTTCGTTGACCCCGGCCCTGGCGGCGCTGCCGCTGCTGACGCTGGTATCCGGTACGGTGGCGGCGGTCCCAGGGGACGCTGACCCCGCTCCCGTACGCCTCGCGGTGATCCGGGGCGCGCTGCTCACCGGAGCCGTCGGTGCCGTGGGTACCGAGGCATTGTCGGCCGTCCATCTGCTTTCCTCGGGGACGGTGGTCCTGCTGTGGGCACTCGCGGCCGGGGCGGCGGCCGCCCTTGCCGTCCGGCGGCGGCCCGGCATCCGGCTGCCCCGGCTCGACGTACCGGCCTGGGTGCTCGTCGCCGGGGTCGCCGCGCTCGCCGTGGCCGAGCTGGTGGTGGCCGTCGTCGCCGTACCCGACAACGCCGACTCGCTCAGCTACCACCTGCCCCGGGTGGAGCACTGGGCGCAGTACGGCTCGGTCGCGTTCTACCCCACCGCGATCCACCGCCAGGCCGGTACCTCCCCGGGCGCGGAGTACCTCCTGCTCCAGCTCCGGCTGCTCGCCGGCCCCGACGAGTTCGACAACCTGGTGCAGTGGTTGGCCGCGCTCGGTTGCGCCGTGGTGGCCTCGCGGATCGCGGCGCAGCTCGGCGCCGGCCGGATCGGCCAACTGCTCACCGCCGTCACGGTGGCGAGCGCGCCGATGGTGGCGCTGGAATCGACGAGTACCCAGACCGATCTCGTGGTCGCTTTCTGGGTCGCCTGCGGCGTATCGCTGGCATTGGATCGCGGTGGGGCCGGCTAGCTCGGCCTGGCCGCCGGCCTGACCACGTTGACGAAGGTGAACGGGCTTGCCGTACTGGCGCCGTTTCTGGTGCTGTGGCTGGTGCGGCGGGCGCCGCGCGGGTGGCGGCTGACCGCCCGCGACGCCGCGCTGGTCGGGCTGCTGGCCGCGCTGGTCGCGGGGCCGTTCCTGGTGCGGTCGCAGCAGGAGTGGGGGAACCCGCTGGGCGATCCGGACCTGCGGTCGATCGCGCTGGGCCGGCACGATCCGGCAGCGATAACCATCAATGGGGTACGCGTCGCCGCGACGGTCCTCGCCACCACCTCCGGCACCGTCAACGCGCACGTGGTCGGGGCGGTCGACGGGCTGGCCCACTGGCTACACATCCGCGACGCCGATCCACGGATGACGTTCGGTGGTATGCCGTTCGGCCCGGTCGCGCTGCCGTACCCGGACGAGGACCATGCGGCGTACCCGATCCAGGCGCTCGCCGTGCTCGTCGCGCTCGGCCTCGGGTTGGTCCGCCGGCGCCCGTACGCCTTCGCGGTGGCCGCGAGCCTGCTGGTGACCGCCGCGCTCATCGCCTGGCAGCCGTGGATCAACCGGCTCATCCTGCCCACGTTCGTCGCCGGTACGCCACTCGTCGGCTGGGCGGCCGACCGGTTCCTCGCCCGGTGGCGGCGGGCCGGCCCGGTACTCGTCGCGGCGGTGGTGCTCGTGGCCGGAGCCCGGGCCGGGTACACGGTCTGGGCCGGGCAGCCGCGCCCGCTCGGTACGGCCAACTCCGTGCTCACCATCCCCCGCCAGCACGGCCGGTACGTCCGGGCCCGGGACCTCGAAGGCCCGTACCGCCAGGCGGCGCAACGGGTCGCGGCCAGTGGCGCGACCCGGGTCGGACTGCTCCAGACCAACGTCGGGCTGGAGTACCCGTGGTGGACCGAGCTACGCCGGGCCGGCGCCACACCGACGATCGTCAGCCTCACCTCGGTGCTGCCCCGGCATCCCGCGCCCCGGATGGACACCGTGGACGCGGTCGTGTGTACGTTGCCGGCCGACGTCTGTACACAGTGGACACTGCCTGGCTGGGCCGCCGTGGCGTACCCGGGAGTGACCGTACTGCTGCGGGAAAAGCGTTAGGGGCCGGCGGATGCCGGCCCCTAACGGTGTGGAGGAACTCAGCCGACGTCGAGCGAGTCGAGGTTCGGGCCACCGGGAGCACTGGTCGCCTGTACCCGGACCGTGTTGGCGCCGGACTTCAAGGACACCGTGACACTGACCGTCTTCCAGGTGTCCCAGGTGCCGGTCGTGCCGAACGGGATGGAGGTCACCGTGGCACCGTTGACGATGATGCTCGTCGGCCGGTTGGTGGTGCTGCCGTTGGCGTACCGGAAGGTCAGCTTGACCGAGCCAGCGGAGCTGCGGGACACCGAGAACTGCACGGCGCTACCGGCCGCGGCGGCGTAGTCCACGAAGCCCGTACCGGTGAATCCGGGGTGGTTGGTCGCGACGACCGCGTTGGTCAGCGCGGCCTTCTCGGCCTCGAAGTGGCCACCGCCGGTGGGCGGGGTGGTGGTCGGCGGGGGCGGCGGCGGGGTCGAGCCACCGGTGATCTTGTTGAAGATCTTCGAGTACGCATACCCGGCCGGCCGGTCGTAGTCCTGCAGTTCCCAGAACGACAGCTCGCCCATGCCGTTCTGCGCGGCGAACGTCTCGAACTTCTGGGCGTCGGAGGTGCTGAACGGCGTACCGTCGTCATTGCGACCGGCGATGAACGTCGCGCCCAGCTTGCCCCACAACTGGGCCGAGGACAGGCCGGGGAACAGCGAGGCGAGCTGGATCTTCACGCCGTTGGACACCGCGTTGCGCAGCATGCCCATGACGTCGCCGGGCATGCCGCCCGGGTCGACCGCCACGGTGAAGTCGACCTGGATGCTCGGGTCCGACTTCTGGAGCGCGGCCAGCGCCTTGGCGCGCCGGTCGTTGGCGCCGCTGTTGCCCAGCGTCCCGCCCTCGATGTCGAAGTCCAGCCGGTTGGTGCCGTACGTGGTGGCCTCGCTGCGGTACACCGAGGTCAGGGTGGAGACGTTGGTGCATCCGGTGGCCATCTCGCCGCCCTCGGCACCGCCGTTGGAGACGATGACCTGGCCGCCGGCGTTCTGCAGCGAGCGCACCTGGCCGACGAAGGCACCGAGGCCGTTTCCGCCGTCCTCCCAGATGGGCGTACAGCCGTGCGGGATGATGAACGCGAGGGTGTAGAACTTGGTCCCGCTGGCCTTCAGGTCGGCGGACATCTGGCCGGCGTCGCTGCCCGTGATCTGGAGGTAGGGCGCCGCGTAGTGGGCTGGGAAGCCGGTGGCCGCGTTGGCGGCGGTGAGGTTGAACCCGATGATCGCGCCGGCGGGCAGTGCCACTGCGGCGGCCGCGATCAGGGTTCGGCGGAGCGCCTTTGCCATTGACGTCCTTCCATGGGGGTGCGTACGGAGAGCTGATCAGATGGATGCAGACTGTTAGGTAGGTTTCCTTATAGTTGTCCGAACCTTAGGACTGCGGACGCCGACCGTCAAGCTTTCGCGGCATCGACATCCATCATTCGTAAACCGCCGATACGGTACGCCACGCCGGATCAGCGCGGTGCGGCGGTAGCCAGCCCGGCCCGCCCGGCAGCGGCCAGTAGCCGGCGGTCGTACGTGACGAACTCGCTCAGCCCGCTCCCCAGGTGCAGCGCGGTCGCGAGGTGGATCGCGTCAAGGCTGCGCAGCCCCGCATCGGGCAGCCGCCCCGCCTCGTCGAGCAGGTCGTCGGTGATCGAGATGGTGATGACCGCGTCGAGCAGCTTGTCGGCCGTGCTCCGTTGCCTGGCGGTGGCGGAGACCCGGGCCAGCGCCCGGCGTACCTCGGTGCGGACCAGGGCGCTGGCCACGTGGTGCTCGGCGGCGTGCTCGCGCAGATACCGTTCCAGCGCCGGGGTTTCCGGCGCCGGGGTCACCAGTTTCACCAGCGCGCAGGAGTCGAGGTAGATCACCGGTCGGACTCGTCGGCGCGCACCTGCTCCAGCGCCTCGGTCAGCCTCGTGCTCGGCGTTCCCCGCGGGGTGCGCCAGCCGGCCAGGCCGCCGCGCCGGTC
>VAXX01000555.1 GCA_005885115.1 Actinomycetota bacterium
TCCGTCTCCTCCCTGTTGGACGCTGCTTCAACTGATGTACCCGCCGACCCCCACGCATAACGCAACAGAGGTTTCCGCCTGGCTGTCCGTATTCACGCAGAGTGATTTCCATATACGGTCGAACATGTGTTCGACTAGCCCGCATGGAGCGACGCAAGCACTGGTGGAACGGCACGTGGGGCCGCCTCGTCCGGCGCGATCTGTACCTCTACGAGGACGGGAACAAGTGGACCGTGGAGGCGCGGCTCGGCGGCGCGGAGGGGCGCAGCCGCTGGTTCGAGTTCGACCGCGAAGACGACGCGCTGGAGTGCGTCCGTGGTTTACTCACGGAGAGTAGCGATTGGCGCGAGATTCACTAGCCGCGCGCATGGGACGCAACGAATTGACGTCGTAGCGACAGAAAACGCAACGTTTTTGCGCTGGTTCGCAGCGTCCGGCAATGGATGATGCGTCAAACGGCCCGTACGGTCGAGGCAGCGCGCGCCGGCCACGGCGCGCCACCTGTCTATGGAGGGGCAGATGAGCCGGCGTTACCTAATGTGCCGACCCACGCACTTCGCCGTGGACTACCGGATCAACCCGTGGATGGACCCGACCGAACCGGTCGACGTCGCCCGCGCACTGGCGCAGTGGACCGCGCTGTACGAGACGTACCGCGCGCTGGGGCACACCGTCGACCTCGTGGACCCGCTGCCCGGGCTCCCCGACATGGTGTTCGCGGCCAACGGCGCGACCGTGGTGGACGGGACGGTGCTGGGCGTGCAGTTCCGGCACCCGGAGCGGGCGCCCGAGGCGCCGGCGTTCCTGGCCTGGTTCGCCGCCGCGGGCTTCGAGACGTACGAGGCGAAGGCGGTCAACGAGGGCGAGGGCGACCTGCTGCTGGCCGGCGACGTCCTGCTCGCCGGCACCGGGTTCCGCACCGAGCACGCCGCGCACGCGCAGGCGCAGGAGCTGTTCGGCCGTCCCGCTGTGCGTCCTCGACGGCGGCACCTCGGACGAATCTGGCCCGGGCGGCTTCGCGGGCCGGCCCAGACCCGTCGTTGCCTACCACCCCGGGGCGTTCTCGCCGGGCAGCCAGGCGGTGCTGCGCCGGCTGTACCCGGACGCGATCCTGGCCGACGCCGCCGACGCGGCCGTGCTCGGGCTCAACGCGGTCAGCGACGGCCGCCGGGTCGTGCTGCCCGCGCAGGCCCGCCGCCTCGCTGACCAGCTCGCCGCCCGTGGCTACGAACCCGTTCCGGTCGACCTGTCCGAGCTGCGCAAGGCCGGCGGCGGACCGAAGTGCTGCACGCTGGAGGTACGTCCATGACCACGGTGTTCCGCGACCTCACGTCGTCCGCCGTCGCCGAGGCCGACCGCTTCACGGCGCACAACTACCACCCGCTGCCGGTCGTCATCGCCGACGCCGAGGGCGCCTGGGTCACCGACGTGGACGGCCGGCGGTACCTGGACTGCCTCGCCGGGTACTCCGCGCTCAACTTCGGCCACCGCCACCCCGCGCTCGTCGCGGCCGCGCGCGAGCAGCTCGACCGGGTCACGCTCACCAGCCGGGCGTTCCTGCACGACCAGTTCGGGCCGTTCTGCCGCGAGCTGGCCCACCTGTGCGACGCCGAACTGGTACTGCCGATGAACACCGGTGCCGAGGCCGTCGAGTCGGCGATCAAGGTGTCGCGCGCGTGGGGGTACCGGGTCAAGGGCGTACCGGCGAACCAGGCCACGATCGTCGTCGCGGCGGGCAACTTCCACGGGCGTACCACCACGATCGTCGGGTTCTCCACCGACCCCGACGCATACACCGACTTCGGCCCGTTCGCGCCCGGGTTCCGGATCGTCCCGTACGGCGACCTCGCGGCCCTGTCGGCCGCGATCGACGACACCACGGTCGCGGTGCTCGTCGAGCCGATCCAGGGCGAGGCCGGCGTCCTCATCCCGCCGGACGGGTACCTCGCCGGGGTCCGGGCACTGTGCTCGGAACACGACGTCCTGTTCGTCGCCGACGAGATCCAGTCCGGGCTCGGTCGTACCGGCGAGACGTTCGCCTGCCGCAACGAGAACGTCGTCCCCGACCTGTACGTCCTGGGCAAGGCCCTGGGCGGCGGCGTGGTACCGGTGTCGGCGGTGGTCGGCCGGCGCGACGTACTCGGTGTCCTGCGCCCCGGCGAGCACGGCTCCACGTTCGGCGGCAACCCGTTGGCGTGTGCGGTCGGGGGCACGGCGTGACCGAGGTACGCGCCCGGGGCCTGTGGGCCGGCGTGGACATCGACCCGGCCCTGATGACCGGGCGGGAGGCGGCCAAGCGGCTGATGGCGCGCGGCGTCCTGGCCAAGGACACGCACGGCTCGACCATCCGGCTGGCCCCGCCGCTGGTGATCACCGAGGACGAGGTGCACTGGGTGGCGGACCAGCTCGCCGCGGTCCTCTAGCCGCCGAGTACGGGGGCGTTGATCTCGCGTACGAGGTCGGCGAGGTCGGCGAGCTCGACCACCTCGACGTTGTGCTCCCGCAGGATCTCCGCGCCCTGGCAGTCGGCGAACAGGGGCGGTTCGTGCAGGGCGAAGACGACCCGGCGGATACCGGCGGCGAGGATCAGCTCGGTGCAGGTACGGGGCCGGGACCGGCGTACCGTGCACGGCTCCAGGGAGCTGTAGAGGGTGGCCCCGGTCAGCTCGACGCCGGTCAGCTTGGCCAGCGCGCACTCCTCGGCGTGGTCGGCCGGGTCGCTCTCCCGGGAGTAGCCGCGCGACAGTTCCCGCCCGTCCGCGCCGACCACGATCGCGCCCACCGCGTACGCGGTCGTGGACGCCGGACTGGACCGGGAGAGCTCGATGGCGGCGCGCAGCCACTCGTGGTCCCGCGACGGGCCGCCGTTCACCCGGCACCGGGCCGGTCGCCCAGCGCGTACCGCAGCAGGACGACGTCACCGAGCCGGCGTACCTCGGCCAGCGCCATCCGGTGCGCGGCGTCCCACGGGAACCGGCCGTCGGACACGAACCGCGGCGCCCGCGGGTCCCCGACGAAGAACGGCGCGACGACCAGGTGCAGCTCGTCGGCGAGGCCGGCGGTCAGGAACTGCGTGTGCGTACCCCCGCCGCCTTCGACCAGCAGCCGCCCGATGCCGCGGGCCGCGAGATCGGCCAGCACCAGCGCGAGGTCCAGCGGCTCTCCGGCGGCCACCACCGTCGCCGCGCCCGCCAGCCGCGCGCTGGCCCGGTCCGCGCTGGCGCTGGCGCAATAGACCAGTTTCGGTACGTCGCCGGCGGTGAAGAACGCGGCGTCCGGATCCACCTCGCCGCGTGTGGTGAGGGTGACCTTGGCCGGGGACGGCGCCTGCCCCCGGGCCACCCGCTGCGCGCGGCGGGCCGGCGAGCGGACCAGCAGCCGGGGGTTGTCCCGCCGGATCGTGTTGGCGCCGACCAGGATCGCGTCGCTGTCCGCCCGTACCCCGTCGACCCGGTCCAGATCCGCCTCGTTGGACAGGATCAGCCGCCGGTCGGTGGCGTCGTCGAGGTACCCGTCGACCGACATCGCGCAACTGAGCACGACGTACGGCCGCTGGTCCGGAAACGATGCGCTCATCTAGCGGGGCGGCAGCTTGACCACGCTGACGAAGAAGTCGTCGATCTGCCGGACCACCCGGATGAACTGGTCGAAGTCGACCGGCTTGGTGACGTACGCGTTGGCGTGCAACTGGTAGCTGCGCAGGATGTCCTCGTCGTGCTGGG
>VAXX01000095.1 GCA_005885115.1 Actinomycetota bacterium
GGAACCCCGACAACCCGCGTGGCCTGATGCGGAAACTAGCTCAGCCGGGAGATCGCGGCCAGGAAGGGTTCCGGTTCGGGTGGCGGGCCGGCGCCGTGGTTGACGTGGATCCCGGCATCCGTCCATTCGCCGAGCACGGTGTACCGGGCGCCGTCGACCGGCCGGTACGCGTCTTCGAGGGTGAAGTACCGGAGCGCGGGTACGACGATGGCCGCGAAGTACGCCTCGGTCGGCGCCTGCGGCGCGGGCAGTGTGACCAGCAGTACGTCCCGGTCCTGGAGCCGGCGACAGCTCACCGAAAGCCCTTCAGGCGCCAGCCGGTCCGGTTCCGGTAGCCCCTCGCCGACGCGTACCCACACGGTGTCGAGGGTGAGCCGGCCGTCCCGGGCGGCGCTCACCAGGTCGGCACCGAACCGGAACGCGGCCGACGGGAGCTCCCGGTGGGCGAACAGGTAGTGGTGGCGGCGTGGCCGGTCCAGCATGCCGGCGACGGTAGCAAGGCTCAGCCAGCGGTCTTCAGGATCGAAACGCCCAGGTTGGGGCCGCCGCTGAACTGGCCACTGCTCAGGAGCTGCGTGGTGAAGTACCCGTACAGGCAGCGCGTCGAGCCGGTGCAGTAGCTGGCCGCCGGCCGCGGGGCGACGTGCCCGGCTGGGATGCTGGAGGCCATGGCCGTACCGCTCAGGGTCCAGCCGGTCACGATGAAGGCGCCGAAGCCGATGACGTGGTACGTCGTGTTGTTGCCGGTACCGGAGACGCTGTCGTAGATCGGCAGCGGGATCGGCTTGCCGCCGCTGCGGTCGGCGTTCAGCGGGGTCTGGCAGCCGTTCGGGTCGTTGCCGGTGTCCCCGGCCCAGTTCGTCGCGGCGGAACCGGTCGCCGAGCAGATGCCGGCGTTGGCGGACAGGAACCCGAACCCGCCCGGTGCGGTCTTGCCGCTCGGGTCCTTGGGACAGGTCGCCGAGTCCGGGTCGGCGCTCTGCGGGTCGTGCAGGTAGATCACCCGCTCGTCGGTCGGCAGGGCGGCTCCGTTGCCGGTCATCACCTGCCAGTTGCACTGGGACACGGCGATGGCCAGGCCCGTCACGTTGGCCGGCGGACCCCACGCCACCCGGGCGCAGGCGTGCACCGTCGAGCCCTGGTAGTTCTGGTTTCCGGCCAGCGCCCGGCCGAACGTGGGGGGCAGCAGGGTGGATCCGTTGGCCAGGCGCGTAGCCGTACGTACCTCGGCGTACGGCACCCCGACCGGGGGGTCGCCGATGCAGGCGCTCAGGTTGCCCGGCTCGGCCGGGCAGGCGGGCAGGCCCGGGCCGGTACCGCAGACGACCGGTACCGCCGAGGTGCCGTCCTTGGCGTTGCTGTTGGCGTAGGTACCCGCGATGGAAGCCGCCTGGCCGGCGCACGCACCGGCGTTCGTCGCGCAGATCCGGGCTACCGCGAGGGCGGCCGCGTCGGCACCGCTCTGCAACTGCTCGCGCTCGACCTTCAACTGCCCGACGTCCACGACCAGCGCACCCATGCCGAGCAGGACGGACCCGCCGAGCAGGACCGCGACGATACTGCTGATCGCACCTCGGTCCCCGCGCAGCACTACGCCGCCTCGGCGTCGACCGCCAGCAGCCCGTGGTTCAGGGCCGCCATCAGCGCCTGCGCCCGGTTGTTGACCTTGAGCTTCTCGTAGATCCGGCCGACGTACGTCTTGACGGTCGACTCGCGTACCCCCAGGCGGCCGGCGATCGACGGCAGGCTGGTGCCGTCGCGCATCAGCCGCAGCACCTCGTGCTCGCGCTGGCTGAGCAGGCCGGTGTGCTCGCGCCGGGCGCGCAGCGCGACCGGCAGCGCCGGTGAGGTGAACGCGTGCGGGGCGGTCGCGGCGTGCCGGATGGCGGCGATCACCGCGCCGGTATCCGCGGACTTGCTCAGGTACGCCGACAGTCCGGCATCCAGCGCCCGGTAGAGCACGCCGTCCTCGGCCACCGCCGACAGGAGCACCACACCGAGGTCCGGTACCCGCTGCCGGAGCCGGGCGGCCAGCGCCAGCCCGTCGCCGTCGGGCAGCAGCAGCCCGGTGCTCACCACCGTCGGCCGGTACCGGTCCACCGCGGCCAGCGCGGCGGCCGCGCTACCGGCCTCGCCGACCAGCGTGATGTCGGGACAGTCCGCGACCGCGCTGGCCATGCCGAGCCGGATCAGCGCGTGCTCGTCCACGACAAGCAGTCGGATCGTCACGGGTTCGTCCTCCGGAAGCCGGGAAGCGGGTACTTCGAGGCTGCCTGTTCGGCGCCGCAATTCCAAGCGCCGCAAGGCTTTGCACCCCAGATGCACCCGACCCGCTACCGGCGCGGCCGAGCCGGCGGCGGGACCGGGTACAACTCGCTCACCACCGCCCGGAGCCGGGCCGGGTCGGCGTCCTGCCCGACGTCGTGCTGGCTCAGCAGCGCGGCGTGCCGGGCGGCCCGGTCCGGGGCCAGGACGTCGAAGATCAGGTCGGCGAAGGCCAGGGACCGGTCGGTGGGGCTGCGGTAGGACAGCGGTACCTCGCCGACGTACGTGAGGTTGCCCGAGCGTACGGCCCACGGGAAGGTGCTGCCGTCGGGCCGGACCGCGGCACCCAGGACGGTCGCCTTCGCCGGGTCGGTGACGAGTTCGTCCATGATGCCGGCCGGGTTCGCCGGGTCGCGGGTCAGCGCGGTGCCCCGGTACACCACGTGCGCCACGGGGGCGAAGTCCAGGCGCTTCCAGGTGTACCCGTACCGGTGGGCGAAGCCGGCCGTACGCGCGGCCAGTTGCCAGATGTTGTCGCCGGCCCACAGCACCGGTACCCGGGTGGACAGCACGTCGTCGAGGAAGGCCGGCGGGATCGGCTCGTCGTACGTCGAGCCCAGGTAGACCACGCCGGCGTACCGGTTCACCTCGCCCGGGACGTACCCGGTGACCGGATGGGCGACCCAGGCGCCGAGGTGCCCGGTCAGCTTGACCAGCTCGGTGACGTAGGTACCGCCCAGCGGGCCCCACGGGCCGGTCGTGTCGTAGAGCACCAGCGCCCGGGGGGCGATGGGGGTTTGGGCCGGCGCGGGACGCGGCGCGGCTTTGGCGGTCGCCGTCGCGCCGGCGGCCGGGCCGAGCAGGGCGACCAGGCTCAGCAGCGCGGTGCCGGCCAGCAGGCGGGCGGGGGTCAGGGGACGGCGCATGCGGACTCTCCGGGCGGGGGGTCGGTGGACCCCAAACGGTAGAGCCGGCATATCAGACAAAACAAGCGAAGTACCAGCACTGGCGGGCGACCTCGACCGGCCGCCCGACACCAAACCCGGCATCCCGCGCCGGACCGGACAGCGCCGGGAGCGACTCGGGAGCGGGCCGGTGGCGTCTGGGTGCGGCGCTCAGCCGGCCCGGTCGGCGGGCCGATGGGACGGGTCCGAACCGGATCGTCCTGGAGGCAAAGCATGCGCGTACGACCCGCGACGCTCGTCCTGTTCGTCACCGTGGCCTCGGTCGCCGGTGGCCTGTGGAGCGCCGGTCCGGCCGCCGCGCAGACCCCCACCCCGACCGTCGCCCGCTCCTGCGCCGCGCCGGTGGCGGCCGGCCAGGCGACCTGCTTCGCCCTGCACCGCAAGAACGGCCAGGCCACCGCCGCGGCGACCGCGGCGGCGGTACCCGCCGGGTACGGCCCGGCCGACCTGCACTCGGCGTACAAGCTGCCCACCACCGGGGGTACCGGGGCCACCGTCGCCATCGTCGACGCGTACGACGACCCGACCGCCGAGTCCGACCTGGCCACCTACCGCAGCCAGTACGGCCTGACCGCGTGTACCACCGCCAACGGCTGCTTCCGCAAGGTCAACCAGAACGGCGCGGCCAGCCCGCTGCCGGCCGCCGACCCGGGCTGGTCCGGCGAGATCGCGCTGGACGTCGACATGGTCTCGGCGGCCTGCCCCAACTGCAAGATCCTCCTGGTCGAGGCCAACTCCTCGTACGACACCGACCTGTTCGCGGCGATCGACCGGGCCGTCGCGCTCGGCGCGAAGTACGTGTCCAACAGCTGGGGCGGCTCGGAGATGTCCAACCAGACCACCACCTACGACGCGCACTTCAACAAGCCCGGCGTGGTCTTCACCGCGGCGACCGGCGACAACGGTACGGGCGCCGAGTACCCGGCCACCTCGAAGTACGTGACCGCCGTCGGCGGCACCTCGCTGACCCGGGCCGGCAACGCCCGGGGCTGGACCGAGAGCGCCTGGAACAGCGGCGGCTCGGGCTGCTCGGCGTACGACGCCAAGCCGACCTGGCAGACCGTGGCCACGGGCTGCGCCAACCGGGGGGAGTCCGACGTGTCCGCGGTCGCCGACCCGAACACCGGCGTCGCCGTGTACATCGGCGGCTGGCAGGTGTACGGCGGGACCAGCGCCGCGTCGCCGATCGTCGCCGCCGTGTACGCCCTGGCCGGTACCCCCGGCGCGACCGACTACCCGGCCGCCTACCCGTACGCCCACCAGAGCGCTCTGTTCGACGTCAGCGGCGGTACCAACGGCACCTGCGCCCCGCCGATCTGCACCGCCGGCACCGGGTGGGACGGGCCGACCGGCCTGGGCAGCCCGAACGGTACGGCCGCCTTCGCCGCCGCCACCGCACCCGCCCCGGCACCGGTCACCGTCACCGCGCCCGCCAACCAGACCGGTACGGTCGGCACCTCGGCCAGCCTGACCCTGCACGCCTCCGGCGGCACCGGCACGTACACCTGGACGGCGTCCGGGCTGCCCGCCGGCCTGGTCCTCAACGGCAGCACCGGGGTCGTGTCCGGTACCCCGACGGCGGCCGGTACCAGCACGGTCACGGTGACCGCGACCTCGGGTACCGCCTCGGCCAGGGCCACCTTCACCTGGACCGTCGCCGCCGCTCCCGCGCCGACCTCGTGCCCGGCCGCGCAACTGCTGGGCAACACCGGCCTGGAGTCCGGGACCGCACCGTGGACGACCTCGCCGTACGTGGTCTCCGCGACCGGGGACGGCGAGGTGGCCCACGCCGGTAGCCACTACGCCTGGCTGGACGGCTACGGCACGACCCACACCGACACCCTGGCCCAGAGCGTCACCATCCCGGCGACCTGCAAGAGCGCGACGCTGACCTTCTGGCTGCGGATCGACTCGCAGGACACCGGTACGGTCGCCCAGGACACGCTGACCGTGAAGGCCGGCTCGACCGTCCTGGCGACGTACTCCAACCTCAACCGGTCCGGGTACACCCAGAAGTCGGTCAACCTCGCCGCGTACGCCGGGCAGAAGGTGACCCTGACCTTCACCGGGGTCGAGAACGCCTCGCTGGCCACCTCGTTCGTGGTCGACGACGTGGCCCTGACCGTCGGCTAGCCATGCCACGCTCCGCGCTCGGCCGGGCGGTACGGGATCCCGTACTGCTCGGCCTCGCCGTGGGTACCGCCGTCCTCGTCGCCGGGTACCTCGCCGGCGTCGGTGACCGGGCCGACCGGGTACGCACGCTCTGGGCCGCCCAGCCGGTCCTGGACGCGCTGCTGGCCCGGGTCACCTGGCGGATCGCCCGGTCCGGCAGCACCCCGGCGCCCGCCCGCCGGTTCTTCCACGCGTTCACGGTGGCCGGCTGCTCCTTCGCGGTCGGCGACGGGTACCAGACCGTCCTGGAGTTGCGCGCGAGTACCCCGACCAGCGCCGCCGGTACCGTGCAGAGCGCCTTCTTCGTGGTCGGCGTGATGGTCCTGCTGATCGTGATGCTCACCTACCCGGCCGCGGTGGACAGCCCCCGGCAGCGGCTGCGGTTCTGGCTCGACGCCGGTACGGTCCTGGTCGGCGCCGGTGGCCTGGTCTGGGTCCTGACCGCGGTGCCCGGCGTTCATCTGGGCAGCACGCTGCTCAGCGCCGGGCTGCTGATGGTGGCCGCGTTCGCGGCGGTGAAGCTGCTCCTGAGCGGGCAGGCGCCGATGACCCGGGCCGGCGCCTGTCTGTGTATCGTCGCGACCGCCCTGCAGGGTGTCGCGGTCTCCCTCGCCGGGCGCGGGGACGACGGGCTGGGCCTGGCTCTGCACCTGCTGCCCTCGGTCCTGATCGTGGTCGGACCCCGGGTGCAGGAGCTGGAGATGCGCGCCGATCCCCGCTGGGCCGGCCGGTACCGGCGGCGCTCGTACAGCCTCCTGCCGTACCTGATGGTCGTCGCCGCCGACGCCGCCCTCGCGTACGCCCTGCGGGGCCACGCCGACGTGAAGGTCTGGGGCAGCCTGGGCGCCGTACTGGTGATCACTGCCCTGGTCGTGCTGCGGCAACTGGACAGCTTCGTGGACAACCAGCAGCTCATCGGCCGGCTGGACGTGAGCCTGGCCGAGCTGGGCCGGCACGAGCAGCGGTTCCGTTCGCTGCTCGCGCACTCCTCGGACATCATCCTGCTGCTCGACGCGGCCGGGACCGTGACGTACACCAGTCCGGCCGCCCAGCGTGTACTGGGCCTGCCGCCGGAGCGGCTGGTCGGTCGGCGGGTCGGCGACCTGGTACACCCGGACGACCTGGCCGAGACGGTGACCCGGTTCCGGCAGGCGCAGGACCGCCCGCACGCGACCGTGGTCCTCGAAGCGCGGCTGCGCCACGCGGACGGGAGCTGGCGGCGGCTGGAGGCGGTCGGCACCAACCTGCTGGACGACCCGAGCGTGGCCGGCATCGTCTGCAACGCCCGCGACGTCACCGAGAACCGCGAGTTCCAGGAGCGGCTGCGTTACCTCGCGCTGCACGACTCGCTGACCGGCCTGCCCAACCGGGCGCTGTTCACCGAGCGGCTGACCGCCGCGACCGGCGGCGTCGCGCTGCTGCTGATCGACCTGGACGATTTCAAGATGGTCAACGACACGCTCGGGCACGCGGCCGGCGACGCGGTGCTGTCCGCGGTGGCGCAGCGGCTGCGCGGCTGCATCCGGCCCGACGACACGGCGGCCCGGCTGGGTGGGGACGAGTTCGCGGTACTCCTGCCCGGCGCCTCGGCCGCGGTCGCGGCCCGGGTGGCCGACCGGCTACGGGCGGCGCTGGCCGAGCCGGTACTCGCCGAGGGTGCGCTGATCCCGGTCCGGGCCAGCATCGGGATCGCCGAGACGGTGGCCGGCGACGGCGAGGTGCTGCTGCGCCGGGCGGACTCGGCCATGTACGCCGCCAAGCAGCGTGGCAAGAACGGACGCCAGCGGGTACCCGGCTGACCGGTCAGGGCCTGCGCGCCACCGCCGCGAGGGTGGCAAGCTTGCCGACGTCGCCCGGCGGCGGGTCGCCCGGATCGGGCCGCCAGTCGGCACCCTGGGACAGTCCCGGCTCGACCAGCTCCCATCCCTCCAGCAGGTGCGAGAGGTCACTGCGGGAGCGCGGGACCAACGGCTGGCTCACCTTGGTGTACAGGTCGCTGACCTTGGCGGTCGGCACCGGCTCGCTCTCCGCGGTCGCGTGCGAGATGACCAGGTAGCTGCCCGGTGCCAGGGCCCTGCGGTAATGCTCCAGGGCACCGAATAGCGCCGGGCTGTCCGGGAGGAAGTGCAGCACCGCCACCATGAGCAGGCCGACCGGCCGGTCGAGGTCGAGTAGGGCGGTGACCGCCGGATCGGTGAGGATCGCCCCGGAGTCCAGCAGGTTCGCCTGTACCACCTCGGTGTTCGGGTCGCCGGCCAGGATGCTCCGGCTGTGGATCACCGCGACCGGGTCGACGTCCACGTACACCACCCGGGCGTCCGGGCGTACCTGCCGGGCCACCTCGTGCACGGTGCCCTCGGTGGGGATACCGGCGCCGAGGTCGAGGAACTGGTCGACGCCTTCCCCCGCGATGTACCGGACGGCCCGGCGCAGGAATGCCCGGTTGGCCCGCATGATCTCGGGCAGCTGCGGCATCGCCGCGACGGCCTGGGCGGCGACCGCCCGGTCGGCGGCGAAGTTGTGCGTACCGCCGAGGTAGCAGTCGTACACCCGGGCCGGGCTGGGCCGGTCCGGGTCGATGCCCTTCGGTGGCGTCCAGGACTCGGTCATGTGTCTATTGTGCGGTTTTTGCGCCGACTGTCGTGGCCAGTTCGTTAGCCTCATGAGAGCGGGGGTGATCGTGGAGTCGGGCGGCAACGTGGATCGGAGCCCGGCGGGCGGGGCCGGGCCGGACACCCAGGCGCTGCTCGCCTCCATCGTGATGTCCTCGCACGACGCGATCGTGAGCATGACGCTGGACCGCCGGATCCTGTCCTGGAACCACGGCGCCGAGATCCTCTACGCCTACCCGGCGCGGGAGATGATCGGCCGGTCCGCCGACGTCCTGGTCCCCGAGGACCGGCGCGGCGACGACCAGGAGATCATCGCGCTGGTCGGGCAGGGCGCCCGGTTGGAGCGGTTCCAGACCCGGCGGCTCCGCAAGGACGGCACCGTGATCAGCGTGTCGCTGGCCGTCTCCCCGCTGACCGACCCGACCGGCCGGATCATCGGCGTCGCCTGGACCGCACGCGACTTCAGCGAGCGGGAACGGGCGCAGGCCCGGTTCCAGGCCGTCCTCGAGGCGGCCCCGGACGCGATCGTCGGGGTGGACCGGGCCGGCGACATCGTGCTGGCCAACACCCAGACCCAACGGATGTTCGGGTACGCCCGGCACGAGCTCACCGGCCAGCCGGTACACCACCTGGTGGCCAAGGGCCTGCCCGACGACATCTGGCAGGCCCGCGGTACCGGTCGGGTGGTACCGGCCCCGGGCGCGGAGCCGGCGCTCGCCCGGCGCAAGGACGCGAGCACCTTCCCGGTCGAGATGACGATAAGTGGCCTGGAGACCGAGGACGGGCCGGTCGTGTGCCTGGTGATCCGGGACATCTCCGAGCGGCTGGCCGCCCAGGCCGAGGCCGAGCGGCTGCGCGCCGAGGCCGAGCAGGAGCGGGTCGAGGCGCGGATGCACCGTACCCAACGGTTGGAAAGCCTGGGCCAGCTCGCCGGGGGAGTGGCTCACGACTTCAACAACCTGCTGGCCGTGATCCTCAACTACGGCACCTTCGTGATCGAGTCGACGCATGACCCGGATCCCGATCTCGCGGCGATCGGCCGCGACGCCGAGCAGATCGTCCGGGCCGCCAAGCGCGGCACCGACCTGACCCACCAACTGCTCGCGTTCGCCCGGCGGGAGGTGATCCGGCCGCGGGTGCTCGACCTGAACAAGGTGATCGTGGACGTCGAGCAGATGCTGCGCCGCTCGATCGGCGAGCACATCGCGCTGGCCACGGACCTCGCGCCGGTGCTGCCGCCGGTGACCGCCGACCCGGGCCAGATCGAGCAGGTGCTGGTGAACCTCGCCGTCAACGCCCGGGACGCGATGCCGACCGGGGGCCGGCTGACCATCGAGACCGGGGTGGTCGAGGTCGACGTCGCGGACAGCGCCGGGCGGTCCGGTCTGGAGCCGGGGCGGTACGCGCGGATCCGGGTCAGCGACACCGGTACCGGCATGACCAAGGAGGTCGTGGACCGGGCCTTCGAGCCGTTCTACACCACCAAACGCAGCGGGGAGGGTACCGGCCTGGGCCTGGCCACGGTGTACGGCATCGTGACGCAGGCCCGGGGCAGTGTCCACCTGTACTCCGAGCCCGGCCTGGGTACCACGGTGAGCGTCCTGCTGCCGGCGACCGAGGAAGCGGGACAGTCGGCGCCGGCGGCGCTACCCCGGGCGACCCCGGCCGCCGCCGGGAAGGGCGAGACGATCCTGGTCGCCGAGGACGAGCCGGCGCTGCGTGACCTGGCCTGCCGGATCCTCACCGGAGCCGGGTACCAGGTGCTCGCCGCCGACAACGGCGCAGCGGCGCTGGAGCTGGCGCGGGCCCATCACGGCCAGATCGACCTGCTGCTGACCGACGTCATCATGCCGGGCATCCTCGGCAAGGAACTGGCCGAGCGGCTGCACGCCCAGGATCCGGCGGTACCGGTGCTGTTCATGTCCGGGTACGCCCAGCCGATCCTCGCCTCCCGGGGCACCCTCGACCCCGGCGTCATGCTCATCGAGAAGCCGTTCGGCAAGACCGAGCTGCTCGCGGCGGTCCGGCACCAGCTCGACCAGCCCGCCGCCGCTGAGTAGCCGGCGGCCGGTCAGACCGGGACGGCGCGCAGCGGGCGGTTCAGGTACTCGCCGACGGCGAGCGCCGGCAGCGGCGGCGAGAACAGGTAGCCCTGGACGTACCGGCAGCCCATCTCGCGCAGCCGGCGCTCCTCGGCCGGGGTCTCCACGCCCTCGGCGACGGTCTGCAGGTTCAGACTGCGCCCGACGTCCAGGATCGCCCGCAGGAACGCCGTACGCCGGCTGTCGGAGTGCTCCGGGGCGGACAGGTACCCGGTGAACATCCGGTCGATCTTGAGTACGTCCACCGGGAGCTGCCACAGGTACGACAGCGACGAGTACCCGGTCCCGAAGTCGTCCACCGCGATCCGGATCCCGTGTTCGCGCAGCCGGTTCAGGCACTGGTTCACGCTCGGGTCGTCCCCGGTCGCCTGGGTGATCAGGACGCTCTCGGTCAGCTCCAGCATCAGCCCCTCGCCGGGGATGTCGTTGCTGGCCAGCGCCTCCAGTACCCGGTCGGCGAAGTCCGGCGCGGACAGCTGCAACGCCGAGACGTTCACGCTGATCGCGACCTGGTGCCGCTCGTACCAGCCCCGGCCCTGGCGCAGCGCCCGGTCCAGCGCCCAGCCGCCGATCGGGACGATCAGCCCGGTCTCCTCGGCGACCGGGACGAACTCGCTCGGCGACACCGGGCCGAGTCCGGCGGGGGACCAGCGCAGCAGCGCCTCGACCGCGCGTACCCGGCCGGTCACCAGGTCGACGATCGGCTGGTAATGCATGCTCAGCCCGTTGTCGGCCAGCGCGCGGCGCAGCCCGGTGGCCAGGCGCGCCCGTTCGCTCCGGGCCCGGCGCAGGGCGGCGTCGAAGACGACGATCTGGTTCTTGCCGGCCGACTTGGCGGCGTACAGGGCCAGGTCCCCGTCGCGCAGGGCGTCGCCGGCGGCGCGCCGCCGGCCGTCCCCGGCCAGGACACCGATGCTCGTGGTCAGGTACAGCTGCCGTCCGGCGACCAGGTACGGGGCCCGGACCGCGGCGAGTACCGCCTCGGCCAGGTTCGTCGCGGTCGCCCGGTCGGCACCGGGTACCAGGATCGCGAACTCGTCGCCGCCCAGCCGTACCACGGCTCCGTCCGGCGCCACCGACCGCAGCCGCCGGGCCACCTCGACCAGCAACTCGTCGCCGGCCGGGTGGCCGAGCGTGTCGTTGATGTCCTTGAACCCGTCC
This sequence comes from Actinomycetota bacterium, assembly GCA_005885115.1. Taxonomy (GTDB): domain Bacteria; phylum Actinomycetota; class Actinomycetes; order Mycobacteriales; family Micromonosporaceae; genus AC-43. Next base: position 11,278 of record VAXX01000095.1, read on the forward strand.
AGGTCCAGCATCAGCAGGGCGAACACCGACCCGGTAGCGGTGGCCAGCCGCTCGGCCAGCAGCGCCCGGTTACCCAGGCCGGTCAGCGGATCGTGCAGCGCCCGCTGGGTGAGCTGCTCCTGCAGCTCCTCCTGGACCCGCAGCGCCCCGGCCAGCGCCTCGGCCCGGCTGTTCACGGTACGCAGCAACAGTCCCAACCGCAGCACCAGCAGCACCGACAGCGCCATCAACAACAGCGCGGGTACCAGATCGTCGGCCCAGGCGTGGGCGCCGACGTTGCGATGGGACAGCAGTTCGACGGCCGCGCCGATCACCGGGTCCACGACGGCCAGGACCACGAACGTGACCACCCGCGCCGTCGACGTACCGGACGCCGGGTTGGGTCGGCCGATGGCCGGTACGGCCGGGTGCAGGGCCGCGGCGCCGATCAGCACGGCGGCGCCCATCCAGCACAGGAGTGAGCCCCGGGCGGGATCGGTCGGGTGCCCGCCGGCCAGCGTGACGCAGTACCCGCCGTCGCCGGCCAGCAGCGCGACCACCCCGGCGACGAACAGCCCGGCCGCGCGGGTGGGTCGGCCCGTGGCGAACAGCAGCCGGGTCAGGGTGGCCAGGACGAGCAGGTCGATCACCGCGTACGCCAGGGCGGTGGCCGTGGTGAGGTGGCCGAACCGGCCGCTGTGCACCAGCGGGCGGCCGACGAACGTCCAGAGGGCGACCGCGGAACCGGTGGCGATGATGATCCCGTCCAGCGTCGCGTCCGACCAGCGCCGGTCCGGGTCCCGGGGTACCAGCCGGACCAGCCCCACGCTGAGCAGCACCTGCTTGGACAGGTAGAACAGGGCGACCACGGTGACGAAGGGTTCGTCGGCCCGCAGCCGGGGAGCCAGGGTCCAGGCCGCGTCGGCGGCGACGGCCAGGACGCAGCCGAGCGCCATCAGCCGCCATGCGGTGGCCGCGGCGGGCCGGTGCCGGCGTACCCCGACCAGGACGGCGACCACGCCGGTGAGCTGGACGAGGGTGAACAGCAGCCGTCCGGTGGCCCCGTCGGCGGGTACGGCCAGGGCGGCGCCGACCAGTCCGAGCAGCAGGTACCCCGTCCAGGCGCCGGGTCGGCGGGCTGGAGCCGCAGCGTGCAGCGCAGGCGTGGAGTACACGGGCGTCCCGGGTCAGCTCGTCGGGTGGGCACACCTCCCATCGGCCACCGGGGGACACGGCATTAGCGATTTCGCCCCACACTGCCCCGGTTTCCGGCTTTGCTTAGAAGGGTGCCGCCGGTGCCGATCCGGATCGGCGGCACCCTGCCCGGCGAAGGGGGATCGGTGGACGACCTCGGCGACATCATCCAGGAGTTCCTGGTCGAGAGCCACGAGAACCTGGACCAGCTCGACCGTGACCTGGTGGCGCTGGAGCAGCAGCCGCAGTCCCGGGAACTGATCTCCAGCATCTTCCGCACCATCCACACCATCAAGGGCACCAGCGGCTTCCTCGCCTTCACCAAGCTGGAGGCGGTGACCCACGTGGGCGAGTCGCTGCTGGCCCGGCTGCGCGACGGTACCCAGGCGGTGACCGCCGACACGATCAGCACGCTGCTGGCGATGGTCGACGCGGTGCGGTCGCTGCTGGCCGCGATCGAGAAGAGCGGTGGCGAGGGCGACCTGGGCATCGAGGGCGTGGTGGCCCTGGTCAACCGGCAGCTCGCCGTGGGCGGGGCGGCGCCGGCGGCCGAGGCGACGGAGCCGCCCGTACCGCCGAAAAAAGCCCCGCGCAAGCGGGCGCCCAAGCCCGCGCCCGCATCCTATGAAGCTCGCCGGCCGGTCGGTGAGCTGCTGGTCGAGCAGGGCTCGGCGGAGTCGGCGGATGTCGCGTCGGCGTTGCGGCGCCAGGTCGAGGGCGACGAACGCCAGCTCGGCGCGATCCTGCTGGACGAGGGCAAGACCACGGCGGGCGCGGTCGACGACGCGCTGTCCGCCCAGGGCCGGCGCGGCGTCGCGGACAGCGCCATCCGGGTCGACGTGGACCTGCTCGACTCGCTGATGAACCTGGTCGGCGAGCTGGTGCTGGTCCGCAACCAGCTCATGCGCAGTTCGGCCGACGCGCGCGACCCGGTGCTGAGCCGGACCACCCAGCGGCTCAACCTGATCACCAGCGAGCTGCAGGAAGGGATCATGAAGACCCGGATGCAGCCGATCGACCAGATCTGGTCGAAACTGCCCAGGGTGGTACGCGACCTGAGCCAGCAGTTCGGCAAGCAGATCCGGCTGGAGATGGAGGGCCGGGAGACCGAGCTGGACCGGTCCCTGCTTGAGGCGGTCAAGGATCCATTGATCCATCTGGTACGCAACGCCGTCGACCACGGCATCGAGCCGCCCGAGGAGCGCCGGGCGGCCGGCAAGGACCCCCAGGGTACGTTGACCCTGCGCGCGTACCACGAGGGCGGCCACGTCACCGTCGAGGTGGCCGACGACGGTACCGGCATCGACGTCGAGCGGGTCGCGCAGAGCGCGGTGGACCGGGGCCTGGTCCGGCCGGACGAGGTGGCGCAGATGAGCCCGCGCGAGCTGATGATGCTGGTGTTCCAGCCCGGCGTCTCCACCGCCCGCGCGGTCACCAACGTCTCCGGGCGGGGCGTCGGGATGGACGTCGTGAAGACCAACATCGAGCGGATCGGCGGCGCGGTCGAGGTGGACTCGGTCCCCGGCGCCGGTACGACCTGGCGGTTGTCCATCCCGCTGACGCTGGCGATCATCCAGGCGCTGACCGTGGAGTGCGCCGGGGAGCGGTACGTCATCCCGCAGGTCGCCGTGCACGAGCTGGTGTACGTCGACGGCCGGACCACCCGGATCGAGTACGCCGCCGACGCCCCGGTGTACCGGCTGCGCGGCAAGCTGCTCCCGCTGGTCCGCCTGGACCGGACCCTCGACCTGGACAGCGGGGGCCGCGACGAGGGCGTGTACCTGATCGTCCTGTCAAGGACATCGGGCTGTACGCCGGCGCCACGATCCTCGGCGACGGCAAGGTCGCGCTGATCCTGGACGTCGCCTCGCTGGCCCGCCGGTCCCACCTGGGCCCCACCACGACCGCCGACCGGACCCGCGTCGCCGGGACCGAGGGCACCACCACCGGCGCCGGCCCGACCCAGCGGCTGCTGGTGACCGGGGTCGGCGACCGCCGGGTGGCGATCCCGCTGGACACCGTGACCCGGCTGGAGGAGTTCCACCGCGACCGGATCGAGCACTCCGGCGACCGCGAGGTGGTGCAGTACCGGGACGCGATCCTGCCCCTGGTCCGGCTGGCCCACCTGCTCGGCGCGGTACCCGAGGACACCGGCGAGACCGTAGCGGCGGTGGTGTACACCGAGCACGGGCGCAGCGTCGCCCTGGTCGTGGACAAGATCATCGACATCGTCGAGGAGACCGCGACGGTCCGCTCGGACCTGGCCGGGGAGGGGTCCGCCGGTACCGCCGTCATCCAGCAGCGGGTCACCGAGCTGCTGGACGTACGCCGGGCGATCCTCGCCGCCGACCCCAACTTCTACGCCGAGACGACCGACGAGTACCTGGTGGAGGCGTAGCCATGGGGACCGGTCAGTACGCCACCTTCGAGGTGGCCGACCAGCTGTTCGGGGTACCGGTGGAGGCGGTACAGGAGGTGCTGTCCTTCCACGAGTACACCGCCGTACCGCTGGCCTCGCCCGCGGTCGGTGGCCTGTTCAACCTGCGCGGCCAGGTCATCGCGGCGGTCGACCTGCGGGTCCAGCTCGGACTGCCCCGGCGCAGCCTGTCCGGGCCGGTGCTGAACGTGATCCTGCGCGGCGACGACGAGCCGGTGAGCCTGCTGGTGGACCGGATCGGTGAGGTGATCGACCTGGACGACCGGGAGTTCGAACCGCCGCCGCAGACGCTGACCGGGCCCACCCGGGAGCTGGTTACCGGCACCGTCAAGCTGGCCGGCCGGCTGATGCTCGCGGTCGACGTCGCCCGGGCCCTCGACACCGGCCCCCGCGCCGCCTGAGCCGTCATGTACAGCCTGGTCAGCACGCCCGTGCTCGGCTTCGACCTGACCCGGCTCGGGGGCGGGTCGGCCACCGCGGAGGTACTCCTGCGGGGGCTGTGCCTGAGCGAGTGGGACCTGCCGATCCTGGCCCGGCGGCTGCCCGGCGAGGACGTCCGCGGTCCGCTGTGGCTGGAGGTGGAGGCGGCGGGACGGCAGTTGACCACGGTACGCACGGCGGCCACCGTCGAGGACGCGCTGCGCGCCATGGCGATCGTGGAACGGGCCCCCATCGGTACGGTCGACGGGCTGCTGCACTGCGTACGGCACGACGTGCTGGCGTGGACCTGGGTGACCCGGGAGGGGGTGGCCCGCCAGGCCCCGGTGGCGGAGAAGGCGGCCGGGGTGCTGTGTGACGCGGCGGTCAGCTCGTACCTGCGCGACCAGCTCCCCGACCCGGTGCGCCGGGGGCTGGCCGCCGCCTGGGTCGGCGCGCTCCGGCAGCTACCGGCCAGCCAGCCGATCGACCTCGGGCCGCATCACCACACCGTGACCGCCCTGCTCGACCGGGTACGCACGGTGTCCAGCCACGAGGTGCACCGGCTGCTGCGGGCCGCCGACGACAGCCGGACCGCCCCGTCCGGCTGGGCCAGTGCCGTGCACTCCGCCTCGTGGGGGGCGTACCTGTCCGGGCGGACCCGTACCGCCGCCGCGGCCCAGCTCCTGCTCGTCCAGGCGGTGGACACCGGTGCGGTACCGCTGGCCGACCGGGCCGCCGGGGTGTGGAACGTGCTGAGCGGGGCGGTACAGGCACTGGTCGTCCGGGACCTGCTGGACGGCGCGACCGCGCACCGGCTGCTCGCGCCGGTACTGGCCGCGCTCGGCCCCGGCTGGCTCCGGTAGAACAGCTCACCTGCCGGCCGGCCGAACCGATGGGAGCGACGTGATCTCAGTGCTGGTGGTGGACGACTCCGTGGTCGTACGGCGGCTGATCGCGGCTGCCGTCGAGGCGGAGCCGGGCATCCGGGTGGCCGGTACCGCCGCCAACGGCCGGATCGCGCTGAACAAGATCGAGCAACTGGCCCCCGACGTGATCACGCTCGACATCGAGATGCCGGAGCTGGACGGCCTGGGTACGCTGCGCGAGCTGCGCCGGACCAACCGTACCCTCCCGGTGATCATGTTCAGTACGCTCAGCGTCGCCGGCGCTGCCGCGACCCTGGAGGCGCTGGCGGCCGGCGCCACCGACTTCGTCACCAAACCGGCCCACGCGGGCAGCTTCGCCGAGTCCCAGCGGATGGTCCGCGAGCAGCTCATCCCGAAGATCCACTCGCTGGGCGGCGGGCGTCTCCGGCCGACGCCGGCGCGCGTCCCCGCGCCCGCGCCGCGCCGCACCGGCCGGCTGGCGGCGCTCACCATCGCCTCCTCCACCGGCGGGCCGGACGCCCTGACCAAGGTGCTCGGCCGGCTGCCGGCAACCCTTGCCGTACCGGTCCTGGTCGTCCAGCACATGCCGCCGGTCTTCACCAAGATGTTCGCCGAGCGGCTGGACCGCGCCTGCGCGATCAAGGTGGTGGAGGCGGTGGACGGCATGCCGGTCACCCCGGGCGTGGCGTACCTCGCCCCGGGCGACTACCACCTGACCGTGGTCGGCCGGCCCGGCGCGGCCACCACCCGGCTCACCCAGGAACCGGCGGAGAACTCCTGCCGGCCCGCCGCTGACGTGCTGTTCCGGTCGGTCGCCCAGGTCTACGGCGGGGCCAGCCTCGCCGTCGTGCTGACCGGGATGGGGCAGGACGGGCGGCACGGGGCCGAGCGGCTGCGCCAGGCCGGTGCCGAGGTGGTGGCTCAGGACCAGGCCAGCTCGGTCGTGTGGGGCATGCCCGGCGCGGTGGTCGCGGCGGGACTGGCCGATGCGGTGCTGCCGCTGGCCGAGATCGGCGGGTACCTGGCCCTGCGCGCGACCACGGCCGCCCCGGCCCAGACCAGGGCGGTGGCGTCGTGAGCGAGCGTCAGCGAGCGAACCACGGGCTCAGCGCCTCGGTGCCGCACGGCGACGGCGAGCGAAGCGGGGTGTCGTCGTGAGCCTGTCGGAGGCGGACTTCGCATACGTGGCTGGCCTGGTCCGGCGGGAGTCCGCGATCGTGCTCAGCCCCGGCAAGGAGTACCTGGTGGAGGCGCGGCTGCTGCCGGTCGCTCGACAGGCCGGGGCGGCGAGCCTCGCCGACTTCCTGGACGCCCTCCAGCGCCGGCCCGACCCGGCGGTACACCGGTGCGTGGTCGACGCGCTGACCACCAACGAGACGTCCTGGTTCCGGGACCGGGAGCCGTACACCGCGCTGAGCGGGACGGTGCTGCCCGAGCTGGTGTCCGCCCGTACCGCGACCCGGACCCTGCGGATCTGGTCGGCGGCCTGCTCCAGCGGTCAGGAGCCGTACAGCCTGGCCATGACCGTGCAGCAGGACCTGCCGGCGGGCTGGCGGTACCACGTCACCGCCACCGACATCAGTACCGAGATGATCGGGCGGGCCCGGTCCGGCGAGTACAGCCAGGTCGAGGTCAACCGGGGGCTGCCGGCGCCGCTGCTGGCGCGTTTCTTCACCCCCAGCGGTACCGGCTGGCGGATCAGCCCCGCGCTCCGCGAGAACGTCACGTTCCAGCAGATGAACCTCGCCGCGCCGCTGCCCTCGATGGCGCCCTTCGACGTGATCTTCCTGCGCAACATCCTGATCTACTTCGACGTCGAGACCAAGCGCACGGTGCTGCGTAACGTCGGCCGGCTGCTGCGCCCCGACGGGTACCTGTTCCTCGGCGCCGCCGAGACGACCATCGGGGTCGACGACAGCTTCGAGCGGGTGGCCATCGGGCGGACGTCGGCGTACCGGCCCCGGGTACCGGTGCCGGCCAACACGGGAGGCAACAGATGACCGAGCCCGCTACTCCGACCGTCGAAGACCTTCGCCAGATCGCCGAACAGGTGTGGAAGGCGTACCTGGACCCGGAGGGCATCCGTCCGCTGGTGCCGGGGGACGTACCGCCGGCGACCGAGGTGAGCGCCTCGGTCTCGCTGACCGGCGCGTGGCACGGGCACGTGGTCGTCGCCTGCTCGGCGCGGGCCGCCCGCCGGGCCGCCGCCGCGTTCCTGGCATGCTTCCGCCGGCAACCGCGGTGTCCCTGCCGCACGTGGTGACCGGGGCCAGCCACCGGTTCCCGACCACCCGGGAGATCTGCGCGCTGTCCGGGACCTGGGGGGACGAACCGTTCTCGATCAGTATGTGGCAGAGCCGGGACCGGGCGGGGGTACCGTCATGAAGATCCTTGTGGCCGACGACAGCCGGGTGATGCGGCAGATCGTCATCCGTACCCTCCGGCAGGCCGGTTTTGACGGCCACGAGGTGGTCGAGGCGGCCGACGGCCGGCAGGCCCGCGACGCCGTGCTGAGTGAAAATCCCGATCTCGTCGTTTCAGACTGGAATATGCCTGAAATGACCGGTATACAGGTACTCAGCGCCCTGCGCGCCGCCGGAAACAACGTGCCGTTCGGCTTCGTCACCTCCGAGTGCACCGCGGAGATGCAGAACGCCGCGCAGCAGGCCGGCGCCCTGTTCTTCATCGTGAAGCCGTTCACACCGGAGCGTTTCCAGGAAGCGCTGAGCTCCGTCTTGGGGTGATAGCACCATGACCACCATCGCACTGCCGGCCGCGCTGTCCATCCGCAACCTGCTGGAGGACCTGCTCGGCCGGGAGGTCACGGTGGCCGTCGCCAATCCACCGGTGGTGGACGACGTACCCCGGACCATCGGCGCGGTGTACGTCGACCCCGGCCTGACGATGACCGCGGTCCTGGGCCTGGAGCTGCCGCTGGCCGCGTACGCCGGGGCGGCGCTGGGTCTGATGCCGGCCGGCGGGGCGGCGGACTGCGTCGAGGAGGGGCAGCTTTCCCCGGTACTGGCCGAGAACGTCGCCGAGCTGTGCAACATCCTGACCTCGCTGCTCAACCAGGAGGGCGGGCCGCACGTCAAGCTGTACAAGGTCTACGTGCCGCCGGAGCCGCTGCCCGGGGACGCGAAAGCCCTGCTGCTGGCCCTGGGCAACCGGATCGACCTGTCGGTCGAGGTCGCCCGGTACGGCACCGGCCGGCTGAGCCTGTCGCTGACCTGGTAGCGCCCGGTAGCGGCTAGGAGTCCGGGGCCACCTCGTCGGGCTCCCGGACCTCCTTGTCCTCCGCCCGTACCGGCGCGCTGGCGATCCGGTGCCGCGCGTACGAGGCGGTGACCGAGCGCAGTCCGGCCAGCATGAACGCGCTGACCGGTACCGCGATCAGGAAGCGCTCCAGCGCGCTGCTGGCGTCGAGGTCGTGCTGGACGAACGCGTGCCACAGCGCCGGTCCGCTGATCAGCGCGGCGAACAGCAGGGTGCCCGGGCGGATCAGCGCCACGGCGACTCCCGCTCGGTACCGGCCGGGGCGGCCCGCCGTTCGGACAGCCGGCGGGACAGCAGGGCGGCCCACTCGTGCGCACCGGCCGGGGCGCCGTCCAGCAGCGCCACCGGCGCCGGCAGCGCCAGGACGGTACCGGGGTCGGCGCAGATCTCGGCGTGGAAGACGGCCAGCGCGTCGATCCGGCCCAGCGCCCGGAGGTGGTTCGCGGTGTCGCCGGGCTTGCGGGTGGCGTCGACGGTGGCCCAGGTCGCCGTCGCGCCGACCGCGCGCAGGATCTCGTCCGCCCAGCCGTGGTCCACGCCGAGCGGGGCGTCGACCACGACCAGGTACGGGGTGTCCGCGCGTTCGATCTTGCGCGCCCGGCGTTCGGCGTCGGTCGGGCCGGTGATCCGCCGGGACGGGTGGATCGGGGTACCGGCGGTGGTCGGGCCGGCCAGCAGAAGCTGCGCCGGGTCCAGCCGCAGGCTCTTGGCGGCCCAGTCGGCGGTACGCAGGGCCGGGCCCAGCTCCCCGATGATCACGAATAGGTCGCCGGGGCGCGCGGGTGGGGCCGGCGGGATGGGCAGCTCGGCCAGGGCGGTCAGCACCGCCTGGTACGGGTCGTCGCCGGTGGCCCGGGCGGCGAGTTCGGTCGGGAAGCCCAGCGCGCGCAGGTCGGCGGTCAGCGGGGGCTCGGGCAGCGCCGGACCCCGGTACGAGCGGCGGCCGTTGCCGTTGACCGGCGCCTCGTGCCGGGCCGGTACGGGCGCGCCCGCGGACTGCCGGGCGTTGGCCAGATCGCCGTTCAGCCCGGCCATCACCTCGGCGAACGCGGAGCCGCTGGTCGACATGACCGAGGCCCGGGGGAGTACGGGTGCCGGTTTCAGCTCGACCGCGGTCGGCAGCACCGGGATCGCCAGGGGCGTCACGGTGGTGTGGCCGGAGCGCATCGGCGCTACGGTCGGCGCCGCGGGTTCGGGGGCCGGTACCGGTTCGGCGGCCTCGAAGCGGTCCTCCCGCGAGTCGACCAGGTCCAGCAGGCTGTCCGGCGGCTTCGGCGGGGCCGAGTCGTCGTCGGCCACCTCGACGGACAGCTCGAAGCGCTCCTTGGCGAAGAACCCGCCGAGCCCGCCGGTACGCACCTTGTTCGCCGACACGATCGTGGCCCGGCCGCCGTAGTCGTCGCGTACCTGGGTCAGGAGCGGCTCAAGTTGGGGACCTTCAAGCACGATCCGCGTAGGCACCGCTCACCACCCCCATCGTCTCGATCCGGGCCGGGAAGCCCGCGATCTCCGGGTAGGACAGCACCGGGATGACCTGACCCGCCGAGCGCATGAGCCGGTGCAGCGGCGGGCGCAAGGCGGGGGAGCAGGCCAGTACCGGTGTCACGCCGCGCTGCTCGGCTGCCGTGTTCAGGTGGGCGACGTTGCCGGCGACGGTCTCCATGAGGCCGCCGTCGATGGCCAGGTACGTGCCGTTCTCCGTCGGGCGTACCGACTCCAGCAACGCCTGCTCCAACTGCGGATCGAGGGTCAGTACGGGCAGCGAGCCGTGCTCGGCGTACTTGGTCGCGATGGCCGGACCCAGTGCAGCACCTTCTGGACCTGGCCCAGGGTGAGCAGCGCCGGGGTCAGCTCCTCGACCACGACGGGGTGCGACTTCTTGGTCAGCTCGGTCAGCGCGCGCACGTCCTCTCGGCCCAGCAGCCGGCTGGCGTTCTTGCGGACCACCTCGGCGAGGTGCGTGATGACCACGGACGCGCGGTCCACCACGGTCGCTCCGGCCAGCTCGGCCTGGTAGTGCAGCTCGGCCGGGATCCACTTGCCGGCCAGACCGAACACCGGCTCCTGACCGGCCCGACCGGGGAGTCCGTCCAGCCCGTCGCCGATCGCCAGCACCGTTCCGGGTGGCGCCTGCCCCCGGGCCGCCTCGACCCCGCTGATCCGGATCACGTACGTGGACAGCGGAAGGTCGAGGTCGTCGCGGGTGC
>VAXX01000556.1 GCA_005885115.1 Actinomycetota bacterium
CACGAAGCTGATCGAGCGGCACTTCGGCGACGTACCGGCCCGGCCGGCGCCGCAGCGGCCGGACTTCGACGAACCGGACCTGACCGCCGAGCGCCGCGAGGCGTACGTGGACCGGCTCGCCCCGCTGCCCGCCGTGGCCAGCGCCTGGCGGGTACCCAACCCGATCGCCGACTTCGCCGGCTACCTGCCGTACGTGGTCCTCGCCGAGGTATTGACCGACGGCGATGCCTCCCGCCTCGTCAGGCGGCTGGTCCAGCGCGACCGCACGGCGACCAGCCTCGGCGGGTACCTCGGCTTCATGGGCGAGCCCTTCGAGACCCGCGACCCGACCGCGCTGCTGCTCCAGGCGCACCTGCCGCCCGGTGGCGACGTCGACAAGGTGTTGCGCACGGTGGACGAGGAGAACGAACGGATCGCCAGCGACGGGCTGGAGCCCGGGGAGCTCGCGCGCACCGTCGCCCGGATGGCCACCCACCTGCTGCGCGACACCGACGCGGTGCTCGGCCGCGCGCTGCGCATGGCGGTGCTGGAGGAGCAGGCCACAGCGGCGGGCGTCCGTCGAGGTCAAGATCAATGGGGGTACGTCGTGAGAGTCGTTCCGGACCTGGGCCCGACGACCGGTCTGACGCTCCCGGAGACGGCCGAACGGACCCTGGCCAACGGGCTCATCGTGATCGCGATCCGCCGCCCGTCGGTACCGCTGGTCGAGGTCCGGCTGCGCATCCCGTTCGCCCGGGCCGACCTGCCGGGTACCTCGTTGCTGACCCAGACCGTGTTCTCCGGCACCAGCCAACTGTCCACAGTGGACATCGCGGCGACGTTGCAGAGCGTCGGCGGTGCCCTGGGCGCCGGAGCTGACCCGGACCGGTTGCTGATCTCCGGCAACGCGCTCGTGGACGGGCTACCCCGGCTGCTGTCCGTACTCGCCGACGTCCTGCGCGACTCGGCGTACCCGACCGACGAGGTGGGCACCGAACGGGACCGGCTGGTGGACCGGATCCAGGTGGCCCAGAGCCAGCCGGCCCACCTGGCCCGGGTCGCCCTGCTCAAGCGGGTGTACGGCAGCCACCCGTACGCCGTGCAGACGCCCACCCCGGAGCAGGTCAAGGAGGTCACCCCGGCCCAGTTGCTCGCCCTGCACGCCGAACGGGTCCACCCGCACGACGCGGTCCTGGTGTTCGTCGGCGACATCGACCCGGAGCGGGCGATCGACGATGCCGAGGCGGCGCTCGGCGAGTGGACCGGCGACGGGAGCGATGTCGAGCTGCCGCCCGCGCCCGACCTGGTACCCGGTCCGCTGACCCTGGTCGACCGGCCCGGCTCGGTGCAGTCCTCGCTGCGGCTGGCCCTGCCGGGCGTGCCGCGTACCCACCCGGACCACGCCGCGCTGCAACTGGCGAACCTGGTCTTCGGCGGGTACTTCTCCTCGCGGTGGGTGGAGAACATCCGCGAGGACAAGGGGTACACGTACGGGCCGCACTCGCTGATCGAGCACTCCATCGCCGGTACCGTCCTGGTCGTCTCCGCCGAGGTGGCCACCGAGGTGACCGGCCCGGCCCTGCTGGAGACCTGGTACGAGCTGGGCCGCCTGGCCAGCCTCCCGCCCCGGCAGGACGAGCTGGACCAGGCCCGCCAGTACGCCCTGGGCACCCTCCAGCTCGGCATGTCCACCCAGTCCGGGCTCGCCGGCCTGACCAGTACGTACGCCGGCTACGGCCTGCGCCTGCCGTACCTCGCCGAGCACGCGCGGCTGCTGGAGCGCACGACCCTGGACGAGGTCGCCGCGGCGGCCGCGAAGTACCTCGCCCCGGCACGCGGGGTGAGCGTGGTCCTCGGCGACGCCGACCGGGTCGAGGCCCCGCTGGCCGCTCTGTCCACAGTGGACAGGCGGGCGCTCACATGACCTGGCCGCTCGCGTGACCGAGGCGTACCTTCCGCTGACTCCCCCGTTGGCGCGCTCGGGGCTGCGCCGGGTCGCGCACCGGCGGTCCGACGACGCCTGGCTGGCCGACGCCTGGGCCCGGGCGCGGGTGCTCGTCGTGGACCGGGACCACGCCCTGGCCCGGGGCGACCGGCTGGTCCTGCTCACGCCCCCGGCGGCTCCCGCCGGTGACCGGCTGTTCCTGGGCGAGGACGACGAGGGTACGCCGTACTTCGCGGTCCTCGCCCCGGTCGCTGACGAACCCGGTACCACCCGGGTCACCCTCCGCGAGGTCGGGCACCTGCTCGATGACCTGGAGTCGGCGTTGCTGGTCACCGCCATCGCGCTGCGGGTGACCGCGAACGGGCGGACGATCTGGCCGCGTACCGACCCGGCGGTGATCGTGCTGGTGCACGACGGGGTACCGGGTGACGACGGCCGCTGCCTGCTCGGTCACAACGTGGCGTGGACCGGCCCGGACTGGGTCCGCCGGTACTCCTGCCTGGCCGGCTTCGTCGAGGCCGGCGAGTCCGCCGAGGCGGCCGTGGTGCGCGAGGTGGCCGAGGAGGTGGGCGTACCGGTGCACCGGCTGCGGTACGTCGGCAGCCAGGCGTGGCCGTACCCGGGCTCGCTGATGCTCGGCTTCACCGCCGAGGGCGACCCGGGCCGGCCGGTACGGGTGGACGAGGCGGAGATCTCCGAGGCGCGCTGGTTCAGCCGGACCGAGGTACGGGACGTGCTGGAGGGCCGGCGCGACGACTTCGGCCTGCCGACCGGCTCCTCGATCGCGCACTTCCTGGTCATGGAGTGGCTGGCCGGTCGCGCCTGAGCAGGGTCGCGGCTGAGCAGGGTTCAGACGCCGAGGCGGATGACCTTCACCCGCTGGCGGCCGGATCGGACGGC
>VAXX01000583.1 GCA_005885115.1 Actinomycetota bacterium
CAACGGGCTCCTGCAGATCGCCGGGGTGGTCCTGCTGGTCCGTGCGATGACCGGCGGCCGGGACCGGTCCAGCCTGGTGGACAGCCTGATCGTCACCCTCGGGGTCGGCCTGCTGTCCTGGATCTTCCTGATCGGCCCGTACGCGGTCGCGCCGGATCTGAGCCTGCTGGAGAAGGTCGTCTCGGTGAGCTGCCCGCTCAGCGACGTACTGCTGCTCGCGGTCGTCTTCCGGCTGGTCGGCGCCGCGCGCCGCAGTCCGGCGGTGGTCCTGCTCGCGGCCGGCTGCGCCGGCCTGCTCGCCGCCGATGCCAGCTACGGCGTCCGCCAGCTCGGCGACTCCTGGCGGGACGGCGGCCCGATCGACCTCGGCTGGATCATCTTCTACACGTGCTGGGGCCTGGCCGCGCTGCACCCGTCGATGGTCCGGCTGACCGAGCCGCAGGTGGTCCGGGAGGGCGAGGTCAGCGGGCGGCGGCTGACCGTCCTCGCGCTGTCCGCCGCGATCGCGCCGGCCGTGCTGCTGGTCGAGACGCTGCGGGGGGCGGTCCGCGACGGCGTGGTCATCGCGGTCCTCTCCACGCTGATCTTCGCACTGGTGCTGACCAGGCTGGCCGGCGTGGTCAACCGGCACCGGCAGGCGCTGGCCCGCGAGCGCGGGCTGCGCGAGGCGGCCAACGCGCTGCTGCTGGCCAGCGACGTGGCCGCGGTGGTGGCGGCGGTACGCACGGCGGTGAACGACCTGCTGCCGGCCGGTACCCCGCACGCGGTGCTGTTCACCGAGTCCGGCTGCCCACGGGGTACCGGGATCCGGCTGGTCGAGGTCGATCGGCTCGACGTACCCCCGGGGCAGTTGACCGGCTTCCGGCGGGCGCTGTGCGCCCCGCTCGCGCTCAGCGGCGCGCCCCGGTCCGGTACCGGCGTGGGCAGCCTGGTGGTCGCCGCCGACGACGCGGAACTTGCCGTCCTGCACTGGCCGGTCGAGGCGCTGGCCGCGAAGGCCGCCCTGGCGCTGGAACGGATCGCGCTCACCGGCGAGATCAACCGGCGCACCGGGGAGGAGTACTTCCGGACGCTGGTGCAGAACAACTCCGACCTGATCTTCATCGTGGAGGATCACAACCTGATCGGGTACGCGAGCCCCTCCGCCGTGGCCGCCATCGGCGCCGAACCCGCCGGTACCAACCTCGTCGACCTGGTCGAGCCCGGCGACCGGCTGATGGCGGTGCAGTTGCTCGACCTGGTCCGCTCCGGCGGGTACCGGGCCGACACCGTGGACTGGCGGCTGCGGATGACCGACGGGACGGTGATCCAGGTCGAGGTGTCCTGCCGGGACCTGCGGGCCGACCCGACGGTCCGCGGGCTGGTCGTCACCCTGCGGGACGTCACCGAGCGGCGGCGGCTGGAGCGCGAACTGACCCTCCAGTCCTTCCAGGACCCGTTGACCGGCCTGGCCAACCGGGTGCTGTTCCAGGAGCGGGCCGGTCAGGCCGTCGCCCGCAGCCACCGGTCCGGCCAGGGGACCGGCGTGCTGCTCGTCGACCTCGATGACTTCAAGGAGCTCAACGACACCCTCGGGCACGCCTCCGGCGACGAGCTGCTGGCCGTGGTGGCGGGCCGGCTGGCCGAGGCGCTGGGGCCGGAGCACACGATCGCGCGGCTGGGCGGGGACGAGTTCGCCGCGCTGGTCGAGGACGTACCCGGGCCGGGCGAGCTGGAACGCGTCGCCGAGCGGGTCCTGCTGGTGCTGGGCGAGCCGGCGCGGGTGGGCGAGCACACCGTGCACGTGCGGGCGAGCATCGGGTTGGCGCTGGCGGTCGAGGCGGTCGACGGCGAGGATCTGGTACGCCAGGCCGACCTCGCCCTGTACGCCGCGAAAGGTGCCGGCAAGGGACACTGGCGCCGGTACCAGTCGGAGCTGCACACCGCCGCCGTACAGCGGTTGATGCTGCGCGGCGAGCTGGAACGCGCGGTCGAGCGGGGCGAGTTCGCCGTGCACTTCCAGCCGATCGTGGCGCTCGCCGCCGGTACCACGGTCGGGTTCGAGGCGCTGGTCCGCTGGGACCATCCGGACCGGGGCCTGCTCGCGCCCATCCACTTCATCGGCGCGGCCGAGGAGTCCGGGCTGATCGTGCCGATGGGCGGGTTCGTGCTGCGGGAGGCGGTGGCCACGGCCGGACAGTGGTACCGGCAGTGCCTGAACGGGACGGCACAGGCGCCGTACGTCAGCGTGAACGTCTCGGCGCGCCAGTTCCGGCTGCCCGGCTTCGTCGACGCGGTGCGCGAGGAACTGATGCGGCAGGGACTCCCGCCGCACCTGTTGATGCTGGAGATCACCGAGAGCCTGCTGCTGCGCGACGACGACCGGATCTGGGCCGAACTCCAGGAACTGCGCTCGACCGGGGTACGGGTGGCCATCGACGACTTCGGCACCGGGTACTCGTCGTTGAGCTACCTGCGACAGGTACCCATTGACGTATTGAAGATTGACAAGTCGTTCGTGGACACCGCGTCCTCCTCGCCCCGCCAGCAGGCGTTGGTCGAGGGCATCGTCCGGCTCGCCGACACCCTCGGACTGGTCGTGGTGGCCGAGGGGATCGAGGGCGAGGCCGAGCGGGACCTGCTGATCCGGGCCGGCTGCCCGTACGGGCAGGGGTACCTGTTCGCGCGCCCGATGCCGTACGCCGACACGGTCCGGTGGCTGTTCCCCGACCGGGTAGCGGCATAGCCGTCGGTCATCTCCGCAGTCTGAACCAGGCGAAGAACCGCCGGGACAGCTCCCCGACCGGAATGTCCGCCATTTCGACGGCGCATTCGACGAACGCGCTACCGAGGTACATCGCCAGGGCCACCGGT
>VAXX01000091.1:0-5181 GCA_005885115.1 Actinomycetota bacterium
GCCCGAACCGGCTGGCCAACAGCGTGACGTTGAGCAGCAGGCGGGTGAACTGCTCGTTGGTCTTGCCGGCGTACTTCGGGATGGTGATCAGGTCCTCGTCGAAGTACGCCAGCGGGTTCACCTCCACCGGCCGCAGCAGCCCGTCGCCGACCAGCTCGAACAGCGCGTACATCGACGACAGGTTGGCCAGGTACCGCAGGTCCCCGGACCCCAGTTCGGCCTCGAACGTCACGTACGGGACGCCGCCCAGCCGGTTCTCGCCGAGGTCGCGGATCGGCGCGGTGACCGTACTGAAGATCGACAGTTCGGCCCGGGTCAGGCCGAGCGCGGCCTCGGCGTACACCCGGTTGGTCGACGGGGCGATGAGCAGCGCGAACCGGGGCACCCGCGAATCATACGGATGCCCCGGTCCAGGTCATGCACTTAGACGCGGGGCTTTTCCCGCATCTCGTACGTCTCGATGACGTCGCCGACCTTGATGTCGTTGTAGTTGCTGAGCGTCAGACCGCACTCGAAGCCCTCGCGGACCTCGGTGGCGTCCTCTTTGAACCGCTTGAGCGAGGTGATGGTGACGTTCTCGGCCACCACCGCCCCGTCGCGCAGCAGCCGGGCCTTGGCGTTGCGCCGGAGGAGACCCGACCGGACGATGCAGCCGGCGATGTTGCCGACCTTGGATGAACGGAACACCTCGCGGATCTCCGCGGAGCCCAGCTCGGCCTCCTCGTACTCCGGCTTGAGCATGCCCTTGAGGGCCGCCTCGACCTCCTCGATGGCCTGGTAGATGACCGTGTAGTACCGGATCTCCACGGCCTCGCGGTCGGCGTACTCCCGGACCTTGCCCTCGGCCCGCACGTTGAACCCGATGATGATCGCGTCCGACGCGCTGGCCAGGTTGACATCGTCCTGGGTGACGCCACCGACACCACGGTGGATGATCTTGAGTTGGAGCTCGTCGGCGATCTCGATCTTGACGAGAGCGTCTTCGAGCGCCTCCACCGAACCGGAGACATCGCCCTTGAGGATGAGGGTGAGCGTGGTCCGCTCGCCTTCCTTGATGCGGTCGAGCAGGTTTTCCAGGGTCACCCGACCACCACGGTTGGCGATCTGGGCAGCCCGGTCCCGGGCCTGGCGCTGCTCGGCGATCTGCCGGGCGGTGCGGTCCTCGCGTACGGCGAGGAACGTGTCGCCGGCCCCGGGTACCGCGGTCAGGCCGAGCACCTGGACGGGGCGGGCCGGGCCCGCCTCGGGTACCGGCTTGCCGTTCTCGTCGAGCATGGCGCGGACCCGGCCGTGGGCGTCGCCGGCCACGATCGCGTCACCGACCCGCAGGGTGCCCTGGTTCACCAGGACCGTGGCCACCGGACCGCGACCGCGGTCCAGGTGCGCCTCGATCGCGATGCCCTGGGCGTTGCCGTCGATCGGCGCCCGCAGGTCGAGCGAGGCGTCCGCGGTCAGCAGGACACCCTCCAGGAGCCCGTCGATGTTCAGGTGGCTCTTGGCGGAGATGTCGATGAACATCGTGTCGCCGCCGTACTCCTCGGCCACCAGCCCGTACTCGGTGAGCTGCTGGCGTACCTTCGCCGGGTTGGCCTCGGGCTTGTCGATCTTGTTCACCGCGACCACGATCGGCACCTCGGCCGCCTTGGCGTGGTTGAGCGCCTCGATCGTCTGCGGCATCACGCCGTCGTCGGCCGCGACCACCAGGACCACGATGTCGGTGGCCTGTGCACCACGGGCCCGCATGGCGGTGAACGCCTCGTGACCCGGGGTGTCGATGAAGGTGATCGCCCGGTCCTGACCCTCGTGCTCGACGTGGACCTGGTAGGCACCGATGTGCTGGGTGATGCCACCGGCCTCGCCGGCCACCACGTTGCTGGACCGGATGGCGTCCAGCAGCTTGGTCTTACCGTGGTCGACGTGGCCCATGACGGTGACCACCGGCGGCCGGGTGACCAGCCGCTCCTCGGCGATGTCCGCGTCGAGGTCGATGTCGAACCGCGCCAACAGCTCGCGGTCCTCCTCCTCACGCGTGACGATCTGCACGTCGAACCCGAGGTGCTCACCGAGCAGCAGCAGGGTCTCGTCGGTGCACGACTGGGTCGCCGTCACCATCTCGCCCAGGTTGAACATCTCCTGGACCAGCGAGCCGGGATTGGCGTTGATCCGCTCGGCGAAGTCGGACAGCGAGGCACCCCGGGGAAGGCGTACCACCTGGCCCTGACCGCGCGGCGCACCCGAGCTCATGGTCGGGGCGGACAGGTTGTCGAACTCCTGACGCCGCTGCTTCTTGGACTTGCGACCGCGGGCCGGCTTACCGCCGGGACGGCCGAACGCGCCCGCCGCGCCGCTACCGCGGCCCCGGCCACCGGCACCCGGACGACCGGCGCCGCCGGCCGTACCGGCACCCGCACCGGGTCCGCCGCCGCCGCCGGGACCGCCGCGGTAGCCACCGCCGCCGCCGCCCCCACCGGGACCGCCGCTGCGGAAGCCGCCACCGCCGCCGCCCCCACCGGGGCCGCCGCTACGGAAGCCACCGCCACCGCCGGTGCCCCCACCGGGACCGCCGCGGAAGCCACCGCCACCGCCGGCCGGACGACCGGCCCCCGGCGGACCGCCGGGACGACCGGGCCGCTCGCCCCGATCGGGACGCTCGCCCGGTCGGGCGGCCGGACGCTGGGTCGGCATCTGGGACGGGCTGGGTCGGGGACCGCCCAGCGAGGCCGGGTTGGGTCGAGGCATCCCACCCGGGTTGGGCCGGGGCATCCCGGCCGGGCTCGGCCGGCTGCCGCCGCCGACACCGAACGGGTTGTTGCCGGTGCGCGGGGCCCGGGTGGCACCGCCGGGCCGGGGGGTACCGGCTGCCGGCGGGGTACCGGGTCGTCCGGCGGCCGGCGCGGCCCCCGGACGCGGAGGTACCGCACCCGGACCCGGACGCGGCGCGGCCGGGGCGACCGGCGCGGCCGGTTCCACCACCGGACGCTGCCGGGCCTGTTGGGCCGCCTTGACGGCGGCTTCCTGCTCAGCCTTGAGCGCCGCGGCGCGCGCCTCGGCGGCCGCGACCTCGATGTCGTGTGCGCTCGCCGGCTTGACCACCGGCGGTGCCATCGGTACGGGGGCCTTCTTCGCCGCGACCGGTGCCGCCTTCCTGGGCGGGGTCGGTCGGGCCAGGGCCTTCGGTTCGCCAGCGGGGGCCGCTGGCGCGGGGGCCACCGGTGCGCGCGCCGGAGCCGGTGCGGAACCGGCCTCTAGCGCGGCCCGGAGCCGACGCGCGACGGGAGCCTCGACGGTGCTCGACGCGGACTTGACGTACTCACCCATCTCCTGAAGTTTGGCGAGTACGGTCTTGCTCTCGACGCCGAGCTCCTTTGCCAGCTCGTGTACGCGGGCCTTGCCTGCCACTGCACTCCTCACTCCGAGGTCGCACGGGCAGGTACCCGCGGCGACCTCACTCCTGCACTTGAAGCCTGATCATTGCGGCGACTTCATCGTGTGCTCATGTTGGTCGTCCTACCTTGCTGTCGGGCGGGGTTGGCGCCCCGCCGGGTGTCCCGAGCCGCTGACGAACATCGCGGCGAGCGGTCCGGTGTCGACGACACCGGAGACGCGCAGTGCACGCCCGAAGGCGCGACGGCGCTCCGCAAGCGCGAGGCAGGCCGGATCGGGGTGTAGATGAGCTCCCCGCCCCGGCCGGCGGCGCGCCGGGTCGGGCTCGACGGAAATCAGCTCGTCACCGGACTGATCTACACCGTGCGGGACCGCGACGACTCGCAGCAACTCGGAGGCTTGGGCACGCTTCCGACAACCCACACAGGTGCGTACCGGAGACGCGCCGCGTACCACTGCGAAAGTCTACCCTGTTGTCTGCGCGTGGGCCGAGCCGTGGTGGCCCCCGCCACCGGCCGGGGTCGCGCTCTCCACATCGGCGTTGTCCGGACGGATGTCGATCCGCCATCCGGTCAACCGGGCGGCGAGCCGGGCATTCTGCCCTTCCCGCCCGATCGCCAGGGAGAGCTGGTAGTCCGGCACGGTCACCCGGGCGGTACGGGTGGCCAGGTCAACGACCTCCACCCGCAGCGCCTTGGCGGGTGAAAGCGCATTGCCGACAAACGTCGCGGGATCGTCAGACCAGTCGATAATGTCAATTTTCTCGCCGTGCAGCTCGCTCATCACGGCGCGGACCCGCTGGCCCATCGGCCCGATGCAGGCGCCCTTGGCGTTCACTCCCGGTTGGGTCGACCGTACCGCGATCTTCGTCCGGTGTCCGGCCTCCCGGGCGATCGCGGAGATCTCGACGGTACCGTCGGCGATCTCCGGTACCTCCAGCGCGAACAGCTTCTTGACCAGGGCCGGGTGCGACCGGGACAGGGTGATCTGCGGCCCCCGGAAGCCCTTGACCACGTGCACGACCACGCACTTGATCCGCAGGCCGTGGTCGTAGGACTCGCCGGGTACCTGCTCGGCGGCCGGCAGTACCGCCTCGACCTTGCCCAGGTCGATGGTGACGATGCCCTTCTCCGAGCGCGCCTCGTGGGCCTGGACGACGCCGGTGACCAGGTCGCCGTCCCGCCCGGCGTACTCGCCGAAGTGCACCTCGTCGGTGGCCTCCCGCAGCCGCTGCAGGATCACCTGCTTGGCGGTCATGGCCGCGATCCGGCCGAAGTCGTGCGGGGTGTCGTCGTACTCGCGCAGGACGCCGCCGTCGGGGTCCAGCTCCTGGGCGTACACGGTGGCGGCACCGGTCTTGCGGTCGATCTCCACCCGGGCGTGCGGGTTGGCGCCCTCGGTGTGCCGGTACGCGGTCAGCAACGCGGTCTCGATGGCCGCCAGGATCGTCTCGTACGGGATCTCCCGCTCCCGTTCCAGCGCGCGGAGGGCCGCGAGGTCGATGTTCACTCCCCGTCCTCCTCTGCGTCGTCATCCATGTCGTCGTCAAGATCGTCAACGTGCCCGAACTCCACCTGGACGCGGCCGGCGCCCAGCTCGGGATAGGCGTACCCGTGCCGGTCCCCGCCGACCTCCAGGGTCACCCCGGACTCGTCGGCGTCGACCACCCGACCGGTGACCTTCCGGTCCCCCACCGGTACCTCCACCAGCCGGCCGACGTTGCGCCGCCAGTGTCGCGGTTCCCGCAGCGGCCGGTCGACCCCGGGCGAGCTGACCTCCAGCACGTACTCCCCCGAG
>VAXX01000091.1:5191-9378 GCA_005885115.1 Actinomycetota bacterium
CGGCGTCCACGGTGATCCGCAGCAGATACCGGCGACCGGCCCGGGATACGGCCAGCTCCTCAAGATCATAGCCGGCGGCCTCGACCACCGGCCGGATGACCTCCTGTAGCCGGGTCCGGTGGGCGGCGAGGTCGCCGGCGCCACTGATGCCGGCGGTACGGGCCGGACGCGTGGCATCCCGGCGGCCGGCGCCGGGGCCCCGTCCGGCGGCGCGATCCCGACGGACCATCGCGCACCTCCGATCTTCACTTGACCACACCCGGCGCAGGGCGCACCGATCCCGCCGCCGGGCACGTACGGCTGGCGGCGGGGCCAGCGTAACTCGCCGTAACCCGCGATGGGGCCACCGCCGCTCCGACCGGTCAACTCCGTGACCGGACGCGCACCGGCGTACCGCCATGGTGTTCACTGTGCCGGTGAAAACTCGGCGGGCCGTACTCGCCTCGGCGGTCGGTGCCGGGGCCGGTCTGGTGGTGTCCGGCTGCTGGGGACGCGGCGCCCCGGCACCGCCGAAGCCGAACCCGCTGGCCCCCGCGCTGGCCGGCGCCCTGGCGCTGGTCGACCGGTACCAGGCGACCGTGGCCGCGTACCCGGATCTGGCCGAGCGCCTGCAACCGCTGCTCGCCGACCATCAGGCGCACGTGGACGCGCTGCGCCGGGCCATGGGTACCCCCAGCCCCACCGCCAGCCCGTCGGCGGGCGGGAGCGCGGCACCGGGCGTGGCCGACGATCCGGCCGCGGCCGTGGTCGCGCTGCGCGCCGCCGAGCAGGCCGGCCAGGCCGACGCCAGCACCGCGTGCCTGGCCGCCGCGGCGGAGCACGCGGCCCTGCTCGGCTCGATCGCCGCCTGCCGCGCCACCCACGTCGAGGTCCTGACGTGAGCAAGGCCACGGATGCCCTGTCGGCCGCGCTGGTGGCCGAGCACGCGGCGATCTACGGGTACGGGGTGCTGGGCGCGCACCTGTCCGGAGCCGCGCTGGCGCAGGCGCAGCAGGCCGAGGCGGCGCACCGGACCCGGCGGGACGACCTGCTGGTACGGCTGACCACCGCCGGGGTACGTCCGCCCGCCGCCGCCGTGGCGTACGCCCTGCCATTCCCGGTCACCGACGCCCCGAGCGCGCTGCGGCTGGCGGTGCGGTTGGAGGAGCGTACGGCGGCGATCTGGCGGGTCGCGCTCGGACCGACCTCGGGCGGGGACCGGAAGGTGGCGCTGACCGCCCTGGTGGACGGCGCGTTGCGGGCCGCCCGCTGGCGCCGCGCGTCCGGGTCGCAGCCCGGCACCGTACCGCTGCCCTGAACTCTCCCCGAACCGTGCCATCGCCACGGTCGTCCGCCCCGCCGGACAACCACCGGCCCCACTGTGGAGTCAACCCGATGACAACGAGGTGGGGACGTCATGGAGAACCGGATCATCAGCTGGCTGGGCCCGGGGTTCACCCGGGCCTGAGCAGCTCAACCGTTTCCGGGTACGTCGAGCTCGACCAGGTACCGGCGGCCGCAGCCGAAGGCCGGCGCCGCTCCGGCGGCACAGCCCTCCCCGGTGGTACGGGCCGGGACGGCCACGCTCCTCGAAGGCGAGACCGTCCCGGCCGGGGAACCGGAGGCGAGTCCGGATTTCCACGCGGACGCCGGCCAAGTTTGCCGACTAGGGAGGCATCCGCCGTTGGCTCAAACGTAGAATACCAGGCATCCGGTGTCAATATTCCGAGTATGCCAAGTACTTGAAGTGCTGCCGCTCCCGTGGTCGAATCGATAACGCCGACTAGGGAGATACACAGATGCCGCGGATGCCGGATTACCAGAGGATCGCTGGGGAGATACGCGCGAAGATCTCGTCAGGCGAGCTGAAGCCGGGCGACCGGCTACCCTCGATCAGCCAGTTGCAGAAGCAGTACGCCGTGTCCGCGCAGCCGGTCAAGAGCGCACTGCTGGTATTGCAGACCGAGGGGCTGGTCGAGGGCCACCAGGGCCGCGGCGTCTTCGTGGTGGACCGATCGGCCCGCAACGGCAAGGCCCACTGAGCCTTTTCACGGCCGCCCTCGGCGCGCCGGCCGCACGGAAGCGGCGCTGGCGGGGCGGGTGCCGGACAATGACGGCGTGTCCGACCGCCGCAACCCGGGCAACCCGCGCTGGCACCTGGCCGACCAGGTGACCGACGCGGTACGCCGGCGGTTCTCCGCCCAGGTCCTCGCCGTCGGGGCGCACGGTGCCCTGGCGCACGGCGACGAGGCGGAGGATTGCGAGGTACGCCTGGTCGTGGTCACGTACCGGCCGGGCGAGGGACCACGGCCGGCCACCCGGCGGATCGACGGAGTGATCGTCGACCTCGGCGTGATCAGCGCCGAGCAGTACCTCGGCCACGCCCGTACCCTGTCCACGAGCTGGCCACTGGCCGCCGACCAGTACCTGACCACGTCCCCGACGTACGACCCGGACAGCTGGTACCAGTTGCTGCGCGACACCCACCTGTCCCGGCTGGCCGAGGCGGGGGCCGGCGAGTTCACGGCGCTGGCCCGAGAGGCGTGGTACGACGCCTACTCCGCGCAGGTACGGGCCCGTCAGCTCGCCACCTGGCACGATCTCGACGCCGGCCTCGTCGCGCTGTCCACGGCGCGGGTCGGGGCCGCCCTGGTCGACGGGCTGTTGAGCCGCACATACTTCCGGGACGCGCCGGAGGCGGTAGGCCGGACCGGATTGGCCGGAGCGCCGATGGCCGAGCTGGCTGAGCGGATCGCCGGACACGCGCAGGAGCTGGCCAAACGCGGCCGCCCCGTCGATGGGGAGATCGACGACCTGTTCGACTGACGGTACGGTCAGCCGATTCCGCTGACCCCGATCGCTTTGCCGATCACGAAGGTGACCCCGGCGGCGGCGAGCCCGAGGACGAGCTGGCGTACGCCGCTGCGCAGCCAGCCCCGGTTGGTGAAGCGCGCGGTCAGCGCCCCGGCCGCGAAGAGCCCGACCCCGCCGACCGCGAGCGCCAGCCACAGCGCGGTCGCGCCCAGCAGGTACGGCAGCAGCGGCACCAGCGCCCCGAGCGAGAAGCACAGGAACGAGGAGATCGCCGCCGTCCACGGGCTCGGTTGCTCCTCCGGGTTGACCCCCAGCTCCTCCTGTACGTGTACCCGCAGCGCCTCGTCCGGGTTCTTGGACAGCACGGTGGCCACCTGCCGGGCCAGCCGTTCCGGCAGGCCCCGGGCGATCCACATCCCGGCCAGTTCCTCGGCCTCGAACTCCGGGTTGCGCTCCAGCTCGGCGCGCTCCTTGGCGATCTCGTTGGCCACCTGGTCGTTCTGGGTACGCACGCTGGTGTACTCGCCCAGGCCCATGGACACCGCGCCGGCGACCAGTCCGGCGAAGCCGGTGAGGATCACCGTGTGCACCGACGCCCCACCGCCGCCCACGCCGGCGATCAGCGCGATGTTGGTGACCAGGCCGTCCATCGCGCCGAACACCGCCGGTCGCAGCCACCCACCGGATACGTCGGCGTGGTGGTCGGGCAGCAGCGCGGCGGGTACCGCCGAGGTTCCCTCGCTCATGGCAGCATCGCTCATGGCAGGGTCAGGATCTCGGCGCCGTCCTCGGTCACCACGATCGTGTGTTCGAACTGGGCGGTCCACTTCCGGTCCCTGGTCACCACCGTCCAGCCGTCGTCCCACACGTCGTACCGGTACGAGCCGAGGGTGATCATCGGTTCGATGGTGAAGGTCATGCCCACCTCCATCACGATGGTGAGCTCCGGGTTGTCGTAGTGCGGGACGTGCAGCCCGGTGTGGAACGTCTCGCCGATGCCGTGGCCGGTGAAGTCGCGGACGACCCCGTACCCGAACCGTTTCGCGTACACCTCGATGACCCGACCCACGACGTTGAGTGGACGGCCCGGCGCGACCGCCCGGATCGCCCGCATCATCGCCTCGTGGGTCCGCTCGACCAGCAGCCGCGCCTCCTCGGAGACGTTGCCCACGCAGAAGGTCGCGTCGGTGTCCCCGTGCACCCCGTTGAGGTATGCCGTCACGTCGACGTTGATGATGTCGCCGTCCTCGATCACCGTCGAGTCCGGGATGCCGTGGCAGATCACCTCGTTGAGCGAGGTGCAGCAGGACTTCGGGAATGCCTTGTACCCCAGCGTCGACGGGTACGCCCCGTGGTCGCACAGGAACTCGTGGACGACCCGGTCGATCTCGTCG
>VAXX01000092.1 GCA_005885115.1 Actinomycetota bacterium
CCCGGCGGCCCCGAGATCCACCCCACGGTCGTGTACCGACAGCCGCTGGCTCGGGTTCAGGTCGTCCCAGACCACCGTCCGCAGCGAACCGCCGATCACCATCGTGCGCAGCTTGGTCGGAGACAACCAGTTCACGTGTACGTGCGCCAGCGCGTCGTTGGACAGCCGGATCGTCAGGTGCGCCACGCACGAGTGGCCCGCGCCGACCGGGTCCGAACCGTGCGCGGACACCGACACCGGCCACACGTCGTCGGGCAGGATCGCCTCGAAGATCGACAGGTCGTGCGGGGCGAGGTCCCAGATCACGTCGACGTCGTGCTGCACCAGACCGAGATTGATGCGTACCGAGTCCAGGTACAGCAGCTCGCCCAGTTCCCCACTGCGGACCAGGTTCCGGATGTGCCGCACCGCCGAGGTGTACACGTACGTGTGGTCGAGCATCAGGATCCGGTCGTGCCGCTGCGCGGCCTCGACCAGCAGCCGACCCTGCTCGTACGTCGGGGCCAGCGGCTTCTCCACCAGGACGTGCTTGCCGGCCTCCAGGGCCCGTAGCGCCACCGGATGGTGGGTACCGGCCGGGGTCGCGATGGCGACGGCGGACACCGCCGGATCGGCGAGTACCTCGTCCACGGAACTGGACACCCGGACCGTCGAATACTCGCCGAGCACCTGCCGCGCCCGCTCCACGTCGAGGTCGCACAGGTACTCCAGGCGGATGCCGGGGGTGGCCTGCGCGTTGCGGACCAGGTTCGGCCCCCAGTACCCGGCGCCGATGACCGCGATCCCGGTGACCGGTCTGCTCGTCTCCATACCGTCTCCGTGGGTCATGCGGACGCAGGCCAGACAGGACGATACCCGAGGCGGTTCACCCCGCCGAGACTTCGTGCACCAGTGCGACGACCCGGGTCAGGATGTCCGGATCGGTCGCCGGGAGTACGCCGTGCCCGAGGTTGAAGACGTGACCGGGCGCGCTCGCGCCCTCGGCCACGATCCGGCGTACCTGGGCCTCGATCGCCGGCCACGGCGCGAACAGGACGGCCGGGTCGAGGTTGCCCTGGACCGCCCGGTCCGGCCCGACGGCCGTGGCGGCCTCGGACAGCGGGGTACGCCAGTCCACCCCCACCACGTCGGCACCCGCCTGCGCCATCGCGGGCAGCAGGTGCCCGGTACCCACGCCGAAGTGGATCCTCGGCACCCCGGCACCGGCGAGCCCGCCGAGCACCGCGGTCGAGTGCGGCAGGACGTACTCCCGGTAGTCCGCCTCGGACAGTGCCCCGGCCCACGAGTCGAACAGCTGGACCGCCGCCACCCCCGCCCCCACCTGTACCCGCAGGAACGTCAGCGTGATCTCGGCCAGCCGGGCGCACAGCGCGTGCCACACCTGCGGCGCCCCGTACATCAACGCCTTGGTCCGCTCGTGATGGCGCGAGGGCCCGCCCTCCACGAGGTAGCTGGCCAGCGTGAAGGGGGCCCCGGCGAACCCGATCAGCGGCGTGTCCTTCAGCTCGGGCAGCAGCAGCGCCACCGCGTCGGCGACGTAGCCCACCTGGTCCGGGTCCAACCGGGGCAGCGCGGCGACGGCGGCCGCGTCGCGTACCGGGTCGGCCACGACCGGCCCGACCCCGGGCACGATGTCCAGGTCGATCCCGGCCGCCGCCAGCGGTACGACGATGTCGCTGAACAGGATCGCGGCGTCCACCCGGTGCCGGCGTACCGGTTGCAGGGTGATCTCGGTGACCAGCTCGGGACGCCGGCACGACTCCAGCATCGGCAGGTCGGCGCGCACCTGCCGGTACTCGGGCAGGGATCGGCCGGCCTGCCGCATGAACCAGACCGGCGGGTACGGCACCGGTTGTCCCCAACACGCCCGGACGAAGGGCGATTGGTGAATATTGGTGGAGTTCATCGGCGCCATCATCCCATGGGACGCCGTCGCCCGGCGTGCCGTGGCGCCCCGCGCACGGTACGCCGCAATAGGCTGCGATACATGGCGCCCTCGACCGTTCTACCCGAGTCGTTCGCGCGCGCCGTGGCCGCACTGCGCTCGGTCACCCCCCGGCCGGAGATCGTCCTGGAGGAGCTGACCGCGCCCCAGCGCCTGGCCCCGTACGCGCACGCGATCGGCGGCACGGTCTGCCGGGACGGCGAGGAGGTGGCCACCGGTCGCCTGGTGCTGCTGTACGACCCGGACGGGCAGGAGGCATGGGAGGGGACGCTGCGCCTGGTCACCTACGTCACCGCCGAGCTGGAGCCGGAGCTGGCCAGCGATCCGCTGGTACCGACGGTGGGCTGGAGCTGGCTGACCGACGCACTGGCCGCGCACGAGGCGGCGTACGCCAACATCGGCGGTACCGTCACCCAGACCAGCTCGACCCGGTTCGGCGCGCTCGCCGGCCCGCCCGCCATGGCCGACCTGGAGATCCGGGCGTCCTGGACGCCGGGCTCCGAGGACCTCGCGGCGCATGTGGAGTCCTGGTGCGTGCTGCTCGCCTCGACCGCCGGCCTGCCCCCGCCCGGCGTGACCGCGCTGGCCGACCGCCTCACCCAACGGGGCTGACGGCCGGCCAGCGACGCGGCTAGTTCAGATACTTCTGCGCCTCGTCACACGGCGCCTGGGCAGCGTCGGCCTTGCTCTTGGCGGTGGCGGCGTCGCCGGAGTTGGCCGCCACGATCGCCTCGCTGAGCAGGGTCAGGCAGTTGCCGATGACCTGCTTCTCCTTGGTCACCTCGTCGAGCTGGTTCTGCGTGCCGGTCTGCTTCTGGTTGGCCGCGTCGAGTGCGTCCTGCGCCGCCTTCGCCTTCCTGGTCAGGTCGGCGACCTGGGTGTTGAGCGCGCTGATGGTGGTGTCGCGGGCCTTGAGGTCGCTGACCTTCTTGTCGTACGCGCCGCTCTTGGTCACGTACAGGCCGGTGAGCACGGCGCTGGCCAGGAAGAACAGCACGGTCAGGATGGCGAACGTGATCATCGCGCCCCGGCCGCGCTTCGGCGGAGCCTGGCCGTAGTCCGGGACGCCGGACATCGCCGGGTACCCGGAGACCGGCGGGCCGTAGCCGGGCGGGCCGGACAGCGGGTCCACCGAGGGCGGGCCGCTCACCGTCGGGTGCATGGCCGTCGGCGCGAGTCCGGGCGGGTAGCTCTCGCCGTAGCCGGGCTGCGGGTAGGCGGGCGCGGGCGGCGGGTACGACGGGATCGCGGCGGAGCCAGGCTGGTACGCCGGCGGCTGCGGGGCGGTCTGCTGCGGGTACCCGGCGGCGGGTACCACGGCGGTGGGCTGGCCGGTCGCGAACGGCGGGGACGGCGGCTGCTCCTCCGGCGCGGGCTGCTGCTGCGGGATGGTCGGGTACGGGCCGGGGGGTGGGTACGAGCCCTCCGGGGGGTTCGGCGGGTACGACATGGTGCTTCCTCCAGAAGGCGGTTTCTTACGACCGTCAGCAGATGCCGTCGAAGGATCGGCACGCGACGGAGATCGGGATGGCGTAGTTGAGACCGGGGCCGTTCAGGTTGCCCCGGACGACGCCGATGACCTGCTTCTGCGCGTTGACCACGGGGCTGCCGGAGTTGCCCGGGTTGGACGCCGCGTCGAACTGGATGAAGGTCTTGCCGGCGCTCTCCGGGATGTCGGTCCGCAGCGCGCTCACCACGCCGCTGGACACCGACTGCTCGAAGCCGCGGGGCGCCCCGATGACGACGATCGGCATCCCCGGTACGACCTGCCCGGTGGCGGCGGCGAGCCGGGGGAACTTCTCGGTCGAGTGCAGCAGGGCCAGGTCGTTCTCCGGGTCGACGCGGACCACCTGGACCGGGAACCGCTGGTTGTCGTGGTCGATCGTGGCGGTGCGCTGGCCCTGGGTCCACAGGCCCTCGACGACGTGGTAGTTGGTCAGCAGATCCGTACCGTCGGTCGTCGTGCCGATGGCGAACGCCGTCGCCGTACCCTCCGGGACTGTGATCTTGAAAACGCTCGGCAGCACGACCTGCGCCACCGCCGAGGCGTCGAGGGTCTTCGCGGCCTGCTGCTCGAGCGCGCGCACCCGCCCGTCCACGTCGCCGAGCCGCTTGTCGTCCCTGGTGCTCAGCGCGTCGACCTTCCGGTTCGCCGCGCGGAGCTGACCCGCCACGACGACCAGGAACGCCGCCTGCGCGACGACCACGAGCGCGAGGACGGCCACCAGGATCGCCAGCAGCGGCGAGCGGCGCCGGGCCGGCGCAGCCGGGGGTACCGGCGGGAAGCTCCCGGTGCCGTAACCCGACGCCGGCCAGGAGGAGGTCGGGGTCGGGGTTGGGGTCGGCGCCGGCCGGTCCAGGCGCGGCGGCTGCGGTGCCGGCCGGACGGGTTCCGTGGCCGGACCCGGTACGTCACCGGGACCGGCCGGACCGGTCTCCGCGAACCCAGCCGTCATCGTCGCGCGCCCTCCCCTTTGTCGCGTCCAGGCTATGCCGCCGACGCCAGTCCGGGCACCGGTCGCGGGGCCCGGGCGGCCCTGGGCGGCCCTGGGCGGCACGGTGCAAAGTACCTCGCCAACCGCCTCCTGTCGCCCCCTGGTGACGCGCCGGGACGGGCATACGACAGCTACCAGACCCGGGGCCGTAAGTTGGGTAGGTGACCGACGAGACACCCGGGCGCTCCCGGGACTTGCGAAGTCGGGACCGGAAGGATGCCGAGGAGCCGGAAACTCCGAGCGGTCCCCCGGCAGTCCCGCTGACCGAACCCCGCGACGGTACCCCCCAGCCAGTCACCACCCCGGGCGCGTTAGCGCAGGTGGTGACGCTTTTCGCGGCCGGCACCGGGCCGGTCGCGGTGGACGCCGAGCGGGCCTCGGGCTACCGGTACACCCACCGGGCGTACCTGGTCCAGCTGCGCCGCGTCGGCGCCGGTACCGCACTGATCGATCCGCTCGCCTTCCCCGATCTCGCCACGCTCAACGCGGCCCTGGCCGACACCGAGTGGGTCCTGCACGCGGCCAGCCAGGACCTGCCGTGCCTGGCCGAGATCGGGCTACGACCATTGAAGTTATTCGATACAGAATTGGCCGCCCGGTTGGCCGGGTATGAGCGGGTCGGTCTGGCCGCGCTGACCGAACAGTTACTCGGTCGCAGCCTGGAGAAGCACCACTCGGCGGCGGACTGGTCGACCCGTCCGCTACCCCGGGACTGGCTGACGTACGCGGCGCTCGACGTCGAGCTGCTCGTGGAGCTGCGCGACCTGCTCGCCACCGAACTGACCCGCCAGGGCAAGGCGGAGTGGGCGGCGCAGGAGTTCACGGCGCTGGTCGACTGGACGAGCCAACCGCCACGGCCCCGGCCGGACCCGTGGCGGCGTACGTCCGGAATCCACCGGGTACGCGGTCCGCGCGCACTGGCCCGGGTCCGGGCGCTGTGGTACGCGCGGGACGCGATCGCCGCCCGGCGGGACACCGCCCCCG
>VAXX01000093.1 GCA_005885115.1 Actinomycetota bacterium
AGGACCCGGGCGGCAACATCGCCGCGCCGCTGCTCGCCCAGGAACTGGGCCGCCGGTACCTCGGCGGGGCCAACGGAGGCGCCGTACTGCTGGCGTTCATCGCCGCCGTCGCGTTCGCGACGATCCTCGCCGTGGTCGCCGGGCTCACCCTGGCCTCCTCGTCGAGCGTCGCGCACGACCTGTACGCCAACGTGGTCCGGCGCGGCCGGACCGGCGAGCGGGACGAGGTACGGATCGCCCGGTACGCGGCCTTCGGCATCGGTGCCGTCGCGATCGTCCTGGGCGTCTTCGCCCGTACCCTCAACGTCGCCTTCCTGGTCGCGGTGGCCTTCGCGATCGCGGCCTCGGCCAACCTGCCGGCCATCGTGTTCTCGTTGTTCTGGAAGCGGTTCAACACCCGCGGTGCGGTCTGGGGCATCTACGGGGGCCTGATCTCGGCCGTCCTGGTGGTGCTGCTGTCCCCGATCTGCTGGGGCGGCACGAGCAGTGCCCTGCCGGCGGCGAAGCTGACTGCGGCGCAGGCCAAGGACTGCGGGGTCGCGGTCACCTCCAAGGCGGTCAACAACCCGACCGCGCTGTTCAGCTGCACCACCTCGGCGCCGATCCCGTTCAGCAACCCGGGTCTGATCTCGATCCCGCTCGGGTTCCTGTTCGCCGCGGCCGGGGCGCTGTCCTCGCGGGAGCGGCAGCGGGAGAAGTTCGCCGAGCTGGAGGTCCGGTCGCTGACCGGGGCCGGCGCCCACTAGCTTTACCCTCCTACGGTCGGTGGGGCGGACAACGAGGTCCGCCCCACCGCAGTTTCCCGGCCGGTGAGGGCCGGCGTTAGGCTGAGGCGCATGGCCATTGATCAGCGGTACGGCGCCGGACACCGGATCCTCGTCACCGGTGGCGCCGGGTTCGTCCCCTCGCATCTGGTGGACGTGCTGATCGCGCGGGGCGCCGACGTGGTAGCCGTGGACAACTTCGTCACCGGGTCCAAGGACAATGTGGCGCACCTGGCCGACCATCCCCGGTTCGCGCTGGTCGAGGCCGACGTGTCGGACGGGCTGCCGGCCCAGGAACCGGCGCTGCGCGGCCGATTCGACGCCATCCTGCACTTCGCCTCGCCGGCCAGCCCGACCGACTTCGAGCACCTGCCGATCGAGATCCTGCGGGTCGGCTCGGTGGGTACGCTGCACCTGCTGGAGCGGGCCGCCCGGGACGGTGCGCGGTTCCTGCTCGCCTCGACGTCGGAGGCATACGGGGATCCGCTGGTCCATCCCCAGCCGGAGACGTACTGGGGGAACGTCAACCCCAACGGGATCCGGAGCTGCTACGACGAGTCGAAGCGGTTCGCCGAGGCGGCGACCATGGCGTACCACCGGGCCCGCGGGGTGGACGTGGCGATCGTACGGATCTTCAACACGTACGGGCCCCGGATGCGGCCGGACGACGGTCGGGCCATCCCGACCTTCATCACCCAGGCGCTGCGCGGCGAGCCGATCACGGTACACGGCACCGGGGTGCAGACCCGGTCGATCTGCTACGTCGACGACCTGGTCCGGGGGATCCTGCTGCTGCTGGACTCCACCGAGACGGGGCCGGTCAACTGCGGTACCGAGCAGGAGCTGTCGATGCGCGAGCTCGCGGAGACGATCGTGACGCTGGCCGGGTCGAGTTCGCCGGTCACGTACACGCGGCGGGGCGCCGACGATCCGGAGAAGCGCCGGCCGGATCTGACCCTCGCCCGTACCCGCCTGGGCTACGAGCCGCGGGTCGGGCTGGAGGACGGGCTGCGTCGGACGATCGCGTACTTCGCCAACCGGATCTAGTCGTCTCTCCCGGCTTCGTGCCGGGTACGCCGGGGCGGAAAGGTCATCGGGCGACGGTTACGTACCCTTGATGCCATGACGACTCCCACGGGCCCCGCCACCGGCCGTGCTTCTGTCGGCCGGGCCTCCGTACCCAGCGCCTCGGGTCGCAGCGGAATCGGCCTGGCACCGGGCGGTCCGGGCGGGCCGCCGCCGGTACAGACCGGTAGCCCGTACCGGGGCGGCCGCGGTGGCCGGCCCCGGCCCCGCTGGGGTCGGATCGCGCTCGTCGGTGCGCTGACGCTGCTCCTGATCGGCCTGCTCGGCGGCTTCGGCTTCTACCTGTACGCCAACAAGCTGGACAGCCAGATCAACCGGACCGACCCGTTCTCCCAGATCACCGGAGGGCGGCCGGCGAAGACCATCGAGGGCGCGGCGAACATCCTGCTGCTGGGCAGCGACTCGCGGAACCCCGACAACGACACCGCGAACGGGGACCACTCCCGGTCGGACACGATCATCCTGATGCACATCCAGGCCGACCATAAGCACGCGTACCTGATCTCGATCCCGCGTGACCTGTACGTCCCGATCCCGGACCACGGGCGTGACAAGATCAATTCGGCCTTCGCGTACGGCGGCCTGCCCCTGGTCATCCGGACCATCGAGGGCTTCACCGACGTCCACATCGACCACGTGGCGCTGATCGACTTCGGCGGCTTCCAGCAGGTGACCGACGCGCTCGGCGGGGTCGACCTGTACATCGAGCAGAGCATCACCTCGATCCACAAGCCGTACCGGCACTTCACCAAGGGCACGAACCACCTCAACGGCGCCGAGGCGCTGGACTACATCCGGCAGCGGTACCAGTTCCCGGACGGTGACATCAGCCGGGAGCGGCACCAGCAGCAGTTCCTCAAGGCGATCCTGGACAAGGCGGCCAGCTCCGGTACGTTGAGCAACCCGACCAAGCTCAACGCCTTCCTGCAGGCGATGACCAAGGCGATGACGGTCGACAAGGACTTCTCGCTCTCGGACATGGCGCTGGAGTTCCGCGACCTGCGCGGCAAGGACCTCACGTTCATGACCAGCCCGTTCAGCGGCTTCCACACCATCGACGGGCAGAGCGTCGTGCTGTCGGACAAGCCCAAGGCGGCCGCCCTGTACGAGGCGGTGGTGGGCGACAAGGTGGCCCAGTACCTGGCCGGGGCCTCGCCGTCCGCGTCACCCAGCGCCGGGGGCTGACGTTTCATTAACCAGCAGTAAAAGTTGTGTACGCCTTGACGTGGTACGTCCGCTTTTACCGGTGACCGTCGGTGGAGCGGGCTCGCGCCAGCCCCTCCTCGTCCGTACAGTGGCCAGTTAGCCCCCGACCGCGAGCAGGAGCCGGCTTTGGAGTATGCGTCCAGCGCGGTGCTCGACCGAGCGCGCGACGAGCCGTCCTCGTACGGTCAACGGTCGCCGCAGCCGCCCCGGCGGGGGAAGAACGGCCGCAACGGAGGTCCCAAGGACCCGCTCTGGGCCCGGATCATGGTCATCGTCGGTGCGCTGCTGATGCTCGGCAGCGGCACCATGGTGGTCGCGAACAAGCTGCTCTTCGACGCCGCCGCCGGCAACTTCCAGCACGCCGACCTGCTCGACCCGGCCGCCCCCCGGCAGCACGTGACGGTCAACGGGGCGAAGAACATTCTGCTGGTCGGGATCGACACCCGCCCCGGGCAGAACCCGAACGACCTGGTCCGGTCCGACTCGATCATCATCCTGCACATCCCGGCCACGCATGACCGGGCCTATCTGGTGTCGATCCCGCGGGACAGCTACGTCCAGATCCCGCCGTTCAACAACGGTTCGAAGACCTACCACGGCGGACACGACCGGATCAACGCCTCGTTCGCCTTCGGCGGCGACGGGAAGATCGGCCTGGACAAGCTCAAGTACGGCTTCCGGTTGCTCCAGCAGACCATCAAGCAGGACTTCGGGATCAGCTTCGACGCCGGTGCCATCGTCGACTTCGAGGGCTTCCACGACGTCGTGTCGGCGCTGGGCGGCGTCAGGATGTGCGTCGACGAGAAGACGACCTCGATCCACATCGGGCACACCAAGGACGGCAAGACCAAGGTGCCCTTCATCCAGGACGGCGGCCACAGCTTCCGGGCGGTACCCGGCGTCACGCCCGAGGTCTACAACGTCGGCTGCTACCACCTGGAGCCGTGGCAGGCGCTGGACTACGTACGCCAGCGTGACCTGCTGGCCAACCAGCACAGCGACTACGGCCGCCAGCGCCATCAGCAGCAGTTCATCAAGGCGGTGTTCAAGGAGGTCCTGGACCAGGGCCTGACCTCCCCGACCAAGCTGCCCGGCCTGCTCAAGGTCGTCGGCAAGGCGATGACCATCGACAACGGCAACATCGGTCTGGAGGACTGGGTCTTCGCGATGCGCAACATCAGCGCCTCCGACCTGACGACGATCAAGACCAACGCCGGCAAGTTCAACCCCGGCCCGGGCGACCTGCGCGGGTACGAGATGATCAGCGACGAGAGCATGCAGCTCTTTACCGCGATCCGGGACGATGACGTCGAAGGGTTCATCGGCAACCATACCGACTGGCTGTCCCAGAGCGGCTGACCTGACCAGACTCGCAGTTCAGTAAGGAATCGGCCGTCCGGTCGCTGCTGACCGGGCTGCTTCGTACAGTGAAAAGTGAATGTTCTGCGCCCGCCGGGGAGTCGATACGTCCACCACCAGCCAGTCCGACCCGGCACCGCCCGTCCCCGACGCGGCGGCGGCCGACGATGCCGTGTCGCTGCTGACCGG
>VAXX01000575.1:0-1605 GCA_005885115.1 Actinomycetota bacterium
CACGTTGCCGCGCGCGGGTCGGACGGAGCCGGGGCAGTGACCGATGCCGTGACGAGCTACGCCTCGGGTACCTGGGTGGGGGTGGCCGGGGCGCAGGTCTGGCTGCTCGCTGACGTGGCCCCGACCGAGCCTGTCGTCGCGGCGTGCTGGGAGCTTGTCCGGGTGGGTGCCGAGGTGGACCGGGTACTCGGCGCGATCCTGTCGGCCGGATTCCGTTCTGTGGCAAGCTTCGCGCTCGTGCGCTACGTGGACCGGGTGGCGCACGTCGTCGTACGGGGCGGGGCGCGCGTCGAGTTGGTCGGCTCGTCCGGTGAGCTGGTCGAGGTCCTTACGGTACAGGCCGGTGACTGGGCCGACCGTACGATCGACCAGCCACCGGCTCAACTCCGGTTACTGGCAACGGTTTCCGCAGCCGGTGCGACGGGTCCCGTGCTGCCGTTGGACGGTGGCGTGGTGCTCGCGTCGGGACTCGAGGTGCGGATGACGGCCGGGTCGCTATCCGTGCCAGCGCGCGTCCAGCCGCCTGTTGCCGTACCCCCGAAGGTCTCTGTCGCGCCGCCCCCGCCGCCGGCCCCGGAGCCCTTGCCTACCAACGGGGTTTCGGCGTTCGACCGGATGTTCGGCGCGACCGAGCTGCCGCAGGCCGAGGAGGAGGAGTTCTTCCCCGAGCCGCCCCGGCCGGCGCTGGTTGCCCCGCCGGTTGCCCCGATCCCCGACTCCGGCGCAACCCTGCCACCGATGCAGACGCTTGTGCCGCAACCGCGGCCGGACACCGGTCTCATCGAGGACGTGTCCTGGGCGGAGCCGGTGGATTCGGCCCGGCCGGCGCGCGCACCCCAACGCCCGCAACCGCTGGTGCCGCAACCTGGCGACGAACTCGCCGACGACCTGTTGATCACCGTGCACCGGGCGCGCCCCTCGACGCCGGTCGAGCCGGCGAATACCGGCCCGGTGGTGAGTGCCGTGCGGTGCGTCAACGGTCACCTCAACCCGACGACCGCGACCACCTGCCGGATCTGCGCGGGCGGGGTAGCCGTACAGGCGCCGGTGGTGGTGAGTCGGCCGACGCTCGGGGTGCTGCGGCTGTCCGACGGCGAGGTCATCCAACTCGACCGGGGCGTGATTCTCGGCCGGGCGCCTGGGATCCCGGAAGGCAACGACCGCGACCGCCCGCACCACGTCAAGCTGCCGAGTCCGGACAACGACATCTCCCGCAAGCACGTGGAGGTACGCCTCGACGGCTGGCAGGTGACCGTGGTGGACCTGAACTCCCGCAACGGAACCATCGTCACGCCGCCCGATGGGGTACCGGAAACGTTGGCGCCGGGCGGCAGCCGGGTCATCGAACCGGGTTCGGTCGTGAGCCTCACCGGCACGACGTCGTTCCGCTTCGAGGTGACCGGGTGAGCCCGAAGCCACCGGTCTTGCGCGGCTACACGTACGTCCGGGAACTGGCACCGGGCGGGTACTCGATGGTGTACCTGTACCAGCAGGAGCGGCCGGAGCGCGAGGTCGCCGTCAAGGTGCTCAAGGATCTCGGGCCGACGATGGTCAGCCAGTTGGTCGACGAGGCCAACGCGATGGCGAAGCTGGGTAACCACAGCA
>VAXX01000575.1:1732-2342 GCA_005885115.1 Actinomycetota bacterium
TGGTGCACCGCGACATCAAGCCCGCCAACATTCTGACCGACGAGTACGGGACGCCGCGGCTGACGGACTTCGGGATCGTGGGCCGGTTGGCGCCGGGCGAGCAGGCCGAGGACTTCGGGCTGTCCTTGCCGTGGTCGCCGCCGGAGATCCTCGCCGGTGGCCCGGGTAGCATCGAGTCGGACGTGTACTCGTTGGGCGCGACCCTGTGGCACCTGCTCGTGGGGCGCTCGCCGTTCGACATACCGGGGAAGAACTCGCGTACCGAACTGGAGTCGCGCATCGAGCGGATGCCCGCGCCGGCAACGGGTCGGGCGGACGTACCGCAGGCGTTGGAGGTACTGCTCGCCGGGACGCTGGCCAAGAAGCCGGGCCAGCGCCCGGCATCGGCGCAGGCGGTTGCCCGGGAACTGGAGCGCATCGAGCTGGACCTTGGGGGTCCCGTATCTCCGGATTGGCCGTGGCACAGCGAAACCACGCCGTCGCCCGCACCGGTCCGCGATCCGGACCTGGACGGCACCGCTGACCGGCCGCAGCGGACCCCACCGCCGCCGGTCGTCAAAGCCGTTGCGCCGCAACCGGTCGCGGAGGCGCTGCCCGAGCCGACCCGGCG
>VAXX01000032.1 GCA_005885115.1 Actinomycetota bacterium
CTCGGCTCGTACAGCTCGCGGTTGCCGATCGCCTGGGTCGACGCGGTGTACCCGGCCGCCGTCAGGACGATCTTGTACAGCTCGGCGAGCGTCTGGTTCTCACTGAAGTTGGCCGCGCCGATGACGATCGGGCCGCCCGTCCCCTTGCTGATCCCGCTGGTCAGGTTGTTGGCCTGCGCGAAGTCCTGGGCCGCCACGGCCGAGGTCTTGTGGTCGACGTCGGTGGCCTTGTTGAGCGCCACCAGCTTCGGCGTGTCCAGCGCGTCGGCCACCTTGTCCAGCGCCGCGACCAGGTCCGGCTTGGCCGCCTTGGCATTGATCGCGGCGATCACGTTGTCGGCGTTCTGCAGGTGCTTGTCGTCGTTGAGTACCACCAGCTTGCTGCCCGCCACCGGAGCGCAGCCACCCGCGCCGGCCGCGCTGGGCGGCGCCGCGGTGCCCGACGAACCGGCCTTGCCGCAGCCACCGGCCAGTCCCGCGGCGGCGAGGAGGCCAACCAGCCCCACCGCGACGCGCGAAACGCTATTCATATAGCCCGCCTTCCGTGTCCCGGCGCGACCACGTTGGTCGTGCCGCGTATCCGACGAGCGGTCCGGGTCGTGCCTGGCGTCAGACCGCCCACCCGATGCCAGCCAACATCGCGACGGGTCCGGCGGCAACTGAAGCGTTCATCTCGTTAGCGGAGATTCACACATTCGCAGCCGTCGCGCCGGCGCGGCGCATCCCCCGGGCGCGGCGCAGCGGGCGCGGGGTGACCAGCCGTTCGGTCACCGCGAAGACCCCCTCGACCAGCAGCGCCAGCCCGGCGACCAGCAGCCCACCGGCCACCACCTGGCCGCCGGCCACGCCGATGCCCAGACCGAAGCCCTCCGCGATGATCTGGCCCAGGCCGCCGCCGGCCACCAGCGCCGCGAGGGACGCGGTCGCGACAACCTGGACCGCGGCGGTACGGAAGCCGGCCGCCAGGTACGGCACGGACAGCGGCAGCTCGACCTGGTACAGCAGCTGCCAGCCGGACAGTCCCATGCCCCGGGCGGCGTCGCGTACCTCCGGGTCGACCTCGCGCAGCCCGGTGTACGCGTTGGCCAGCAGCGGCGGGATCGCGAACACGGTCAATGCCAGGATCACCGCCGCTTCACCGAAGCCGACCGCGCTCAACGAGATCAGGGTCAGCAGCGACAGGGTCGGGATCGCCAGGGTCACGTTGGAGACCAGTACCACCAGGTCACCGCCCCGGCCCCGGTGCCCGAGCCACAGCCCGAGCGGCCAGGCGATCAGGCAGCCGAGCAGGACGGCGGCCGCCGAGATCCGCAGGTGCTCACTGAGCCGGGCGAAGATCCCGCCCGGGTTGGTCCAGTTGAGCGGGTCGTTGAGCCAGACCAGCGCGTCGTTGAAGTACCTCATGCCGCCCTCCGCCGGGCCCACGGGGTGAGCAGCCGCCCGACCCCGGCGAGTACCAGGTCGAGCACCAGACCGAGGCTGAAGATGATGATGGTCGCCGTGGTGATCTCGGCCCGGTACCCGGCCCGGAAGCCGGCGGTCAGGAACTCGCCGAGCGCACCGTGCCCGTTGAGCACCCCGACCGTGACCAGGGCGACCGTGGACACCGTGGCCAGGCGTAGCCCGGTCAGGATGCCCGGCAGCGCCAGGGGAAGCTCGATCCGCCACAGTTGGGCCAGCCGCCCGTACCCCATCCCGCGGGCCGCGTCCCGGACCGGCTCCGGCACCTGGGTCAGGCCGGCGACCGCGTTACGGGTGATGACCAGCAGCGCGTACGTGACCAGCCCCACCAGTACCGTGACCCGGCCGGGCAGGAACGGGGCCAGCAGGGCGAACAGCGCCAGCGACGGGATCGTGTAGAGCACGCCGGTCAATGCGAGAATCGGTGCGGTGAGCGGGCGGAACCAGTACCCGAGGACAGCCAGCGGGATGGCCACCAGCGCGGCCAGCGCCACGGCCTCGGCGGTCAGCGACGCGTGCTCGCGCAGTGCCGACAGCACGGCGTCCTGGTTCTCCTGGAGGAACTGCCAGCTGAACCAGGGATTGGCCGCGTCGGCGTAGACCAGGACCGGGGAGTCCGGAAGGGACATGAGTGGACGGTACCGTGAACTCGACGGCCGCACCGATCACGCTCGACGGGGTCGGCAAGCGCTACCCCGACGGGACGGTCGCGGTCGGCGCACTGTCCCTGGAGATCCCGGCCGGCGAGGTGGTCGTGCTGATCGGGCCGTCGGGCTGCGGCAAGTCCACCGTGCTCCGCATGATCAACCGGCTGATCGAGCCGACCGGGGGCCGGATCCTGCTCGACGGTACCGATGTCGCCTCGATCGGCGCGGTCGAACTGCGCCGGCGGATCGGGTACGTCATCCAGCACACCGGCCTGTTCCCGCACCAGACGATCCAGAGCAACGTGGCGACCGTACCCAAGCTGCTCGGCTGGCCGCGCGAGCGGACCCGGCAGCGGGTCACCGAGCTGCTCGGCCTGGTCGGGCTCGACCCCGACCGGTACGCGCGGCGCTACCCGCACGAGCTGTCCGGCGGCCAGCAGCAGCGGGTCGGGGTGGCCCGCGCGCTGGCGGCCGATCCGGTGGTGCTGCTGATGGACGAGCCGTTCTCGGCGGTCGATCCGATCGTCCGGGTCCGGCTGCAGGACGAGTTCCGCCGGCTCCAGGACACGGTACGCAAGACGATCGTGCTGGTCACCCACGACATCGACGAGGCGGTACGGCTCGGGGACCGGATCGCGGTGCTGTCGGAGGGTGGGAAGTTGCAGCAGTACGCCACCCCGGCCGAACTGCTGCGCAGTCCCGCCAACGACTTCGTCCGGGAGTTCGTCGGTGCCGACCGGGGCATCAAGCGGCTCGGGGTGACCCCGATCCCGGTCGACGCGCTCGACTCGCTGTCCACAGTGGACGGAGCGGACCCGTCGGTACCGGCGGACGCGACCATGCGCGACGCGCTGGCCACCCTGCTCGACGGGGGTACCGGACGGGTCGTGGTACGGGGTACGGACGGGCAGGCCCTGGGCGTACTGACTCCGGGCGACATCGCCCGGGCCGGCGCGGTGGACCCGACCGGGTGAGGTGGGCGGCCGGCGCGGGCCGGCCGCCCACCTCACCTACGCCCGGGCGGCGAGCGTCGCGAGGCCGACGATCCAGCCCACGAACAGCCCGTACACCGCGCCCAGCGAGGCCCATCCGAACGCGCCCAGCAGCGACGCGTCAACCTGGATGAACGCCGCGAGGAAACCGGCCAGCGCGGCGGCGAA
Organism: Actinomycetota bacterium; assembly: GCA_005885115.1. Lineage (GTDB taxonomy): Bacteria > Actinomycetota > Actinomycetes > Mycobacteriales > Micromonosporaceae > AC-43. The sequence continues at coordinate 3,269 of VAXX01000032.1, forward strand.
GATGTACCCGCCCCAGCCGGCGAAGAACCCGCTCAGGGCACCACGTGCGCCGACGAGCGCGGCGACGAAGATACCGGTGAAGACGATCAGGAGGATCGCCTTGATGTCGTTCGCCAGCACGGTCTGTAGCGACTGCGTTGAACTGAACGACCAGCTCGGCCACGCCAGGGTCTTGAGGATGAAGCCCCAGGCGTCGTTACCCGCGTGGCGACTCTGCCAGTCGACGTACGCGGGGTTGCCGAACAACAGCACGAGGAGGAGGGCGGCGAGAACCGCGACACCGGGTGCGGTGCGGACTCGCCCAGCCGTAGTGACAGCCATACGGATGAGTATGGGATCGTCCGTACGGATACGCCATTGACGTGGGCGAATGGTCGCGGTTGCCCGCAACCGTCCACAGTGGTCAGTGTTTGAGCAGGTAATCGATGAATGCGGCGCGGATCAGCGGCTCCCGGTCACCGTACTCGTGTCCGGTGCTCTCCTTCCACAGCGCGACCGCGTCGTCGACCGTGGACTGGATGCCCAGCGCGCCGTCGCTGCCGTCCTCCCGGGCCGGCAGGTGCCGGAACAGCGACCAGAAGAAGCCGATGTCCCGCCGGTCCCGGGCCAGGTCGAACGCGCGCTCGCGCAGTCGCTCGGTGGACAGCGGGTCCAGCTCGGCGAGCGTGGTCATCGGGCGCCCCACCGGGTATCGGCGCCGCCGCCCCAGGTGTCGTCCGTGGACCGGGCCGGAAGCTGGCTCGTCCAGCCGGTCTGCCGGGGCGCGGGGTACGTGTTCCCGGTCGCGCCACCGTTGCTCGCCTGGTCCACCCGGGCCGGGCTGACCCACGGGTCTTCCTCCTCCTGCGCCTCGGCGCCCGCCGAGGCCGGCCGGCCGAACGTCTCGACCAGCCGGGTCACCACCAGGCCGGCGACGATCGCGGCGGCGGCCAGGGCGTACGGGGAGATCCGCAGGCCGGCCCGCTCGGCGTACCCGACGGTGAGCACCAGCAGCGTCGCGGCCAGCAGGCTGCCGAAGATCCCGCCCCGGCGGCCGTACGCGCTGGTCCCCCCGACCAGTGCCGCGCCCAGCGCCAGCCCGGTCGGCACGTACGGGTCGCCCGGCGCGACCACCTGGGTCAGGTTGCTCGACAGCGCGGCCAGGACGCCGGCCAGTCCGGCCAGCAGGCTCGACCCGACGATCGCCAGGAAGGCCACCGCCGCCGCCCCGCCGCCGCGCCGCAGGGCCGGGTCGGCGACCGGCCGGAACCGGCCCAGCCCCCGCCGGACCGGCTTGACCAGGCCGAGGAACCCGCCGGCCAGGGCCAGCGCCGCGAAGCCGCCGTACCAGTAGAAGGCGTGCCGGGTCGGGTCGTAGCTCGCGCTGACGTGGGTCGGGACGGCCCGCTGCTGGAGCCAGACCACGACGGCGAAGCTGCCGGCCAGGCTGGCCGCCCACGCCGGTACGTGCAGCGCGACGGTGAGCAGCCCGATCGCCACCCCGACCCCGAGCGCGAGGGCCAGGGCGATCCCGATCGTCACGACCAGCGAGCGGTCGGTGTGGCCGGCGAGGAACACCGCGCAGGCGGCCGCGATCGGCCCGACGGCCAGGTTGACCGCGCCGGCGCGCAGGGAAAGGCCCAGGCCGATGGTCAGAAAGCCCAGGGTGGCCGCGGTCAGCAGCAGTACGCGCAGGCCGGCGCCGGTGACCCCGGCCTGGTACGAGTGGTAGAACCAGAACGCCAGACCGCCGGTCGCGAGCAGGAGGACGGCCTCCCACAGCACGTGTACGCCCATCCGGTCCATGCCCGGGTCGCCGTGCTGCGGATCGTCGAACACGTCGTCCAGCTCGGCCGCGGTGACCGCGCGCCGGGGCAGGCTGCCGGTCGTCGTCACGTCGCCGGTCGGCGCGGCGGGCTCCTCGGGCGTGTACGTGCCCGGCCGGTACACCGGCGTGCTTGTCGGTGTTTCGGGGCGGAAGTCCGGCTCGTCCCGAAAGCCCTCGCCTCGGAAACGGAACGCCTGGTCTCCGTACGTCATAGCCGGCCTCCCTACGGTACGGTGCCCGAAGTTACCCGTCCCTGCCCGCGCGGGAAAGCCCGACGCGACGATTATTCAGCCGGCTTGTCGTCTTCCGGCGGCTTCGGGACCCGGCACGAGCGCTCCAGCCACAGCGCGGCCCCCACCAAGGCCAACGACGCGACCAGACCTGTCGCGGTGGGCGTCGCCCCGGCCGGGGACGAGGCCTTGGCGAGCACGACGTACCGGGCGACGACCAGGACGTCCACCGGGGCGGTGTTGGGCCGACGGTCGATGCGGGCCTTGGTGTTGCGGGCCACGAACGCCTCGAACGCGGCCAGCGCGAAGATCGTGAAGGCGGGCAGCCAGGGGATCGCCGGCATATCGCCGTACGCGTTGGCCACCAGGATCCAGGCCACGGCCATGCTGCCCAGGCCGAGGACGACGAGGGTGGCGGGGTTGGTCGGGGGGACGCGGGGCGGCCTCGGCAGGGGGGCCGGCTCCTGCTCGCGGGGCGGCGGGGTACGCGGCTCGCTCATTCGTAGGGCTCCAGGACCAGGTCGGGACGGGGGGTCAGGCCGGGCAGGTCGGCGGCGACGGCGGGGGTACGCATCAGGTCGGTCACCCAGCCGTGGCCGGGCAGTTGGGCGTACGGCTCGATGTCCAGCCACGGGCGCAGCACGAAGGCGCGCAGGTGCGCCCGCGGATGGGGCAGCGTGAGATCGGGGTCGGCCGAAACGACCGGAGCCCCGTCTGAGCCGGTTACCGTGATCACGTCGACATCCAGGGTACGCGGACCGTACCGGCGATCCGGGTCACGTGCCCGATTCGCCCCACTCTCCAGGGACCGTACCCGGGTGAGCCACTCGCCCGGATCGTCGCGCTCGTCGGCCACGAGGACGGCGGCGTTGAGGTACGGCGGCTGGTCGGGATCGCCCCACGGCGGCGTCTCGTACACCCCGGAGACCACCAGCAGCACGTCGGACAGTGCGCGGACCGCGGCCTTGAGCTGCCCGAACCGGTCACCCAGGTTGCTGCCCAGGGCGAGCACCGCGCGCGTCACCGCGAGCGTCGCAGGGTGACCGCCACGTCAACGAAGTCGTGGTCGATGGGCGCCTGCGGCTTGTGTACGGTGACCGTCGCCGCGAGTACCCGCGGGTCGGCCAGGCAGGCGGTGGCCAGCCGGTCGGCGAGCGTCTCGATCAGGTTGACCGGCTCGCCGGTGAGGACCTCGACCAACCGGTCCGCCAACTGTCCATAGTGGACGGTGTGGGCCACGTCGTCGGTACGCGCGGCCGGATCAAGATCGACGTCCAGCGATACGTCGACGACGAAGTCCTGCCCCTGTACCCGCTCGAAGTCGTACACGCCGTGGTGGCCCCGGGCGCGCAGCCCGGTCAGCGTGATCGTGCCCGGCACGTGGCCTCCCAGACCCGGATCGCGTCGACACTGCCCTGGACGTCGTGCACCCGCACGCCCCAGACCCCGGCCTGGACGGCGAGCACGGTGGTGGCGAGCGTGGCCGCCTCCCGCTGGTCGACCGGGCGCGGGTCGCCGTGCGGGTCGGCGAGCAGCCGGCCCAGGTACGACTTGCGGCTGGCGCCGAACAGCACCGGGTACCCGAGCGAGATGATCTCGCCGAGATGCGCCGAGAGCCGCCAGTTGTGCTCGGCGGTCTTGGCGAAGCCGAGCCCCGGGTCCACGATGATCTTCTCCGGCGCCACCCCGGCGGCCAGCGCCTCGTCCACCCGTTGGGCCAGCTCGGCACGTACCTCGGCGACGACATCGGCGTACACCGCGAGCTGCCGCATGTCCCGGGAGTGGCCGCGCCAGTGCATCAGTACCCACGGGCAGCCGGCCTCGGCCACCACCTTGCCCATCACCGGGTCGGCCAGGCCGCCGGAGACGTCGTTGACGATGCTGGCGCCGGCGTCGAGGGCCTGCGCCGCGACCGCCGCGCGGGTGGTGTCGACGCTGACCGGGACACCGGCGGCGACCAGGTCCAGGATCACCGGTACGACCCGGGCCGCCTCGGTCGCCGCGTCCACCCGTTCGGCACCCGGCCGGGTGGACTCGCCGCCGACGTCGACGTAGTCGGCGCCCTGGGCGCGCATCCGGATGCCGTGCGCCACGGCGGCGTCCCGGTCGGCGTACCGGCCGCCGTCGGAGAAAGAGTCCGGGGTGACGTTGAGGACTCCGAGAATTCTCGGCACAACGTCAGAGTAGCGACACGGGGTACACCGTTATCTCCACGCTGCCCTTGAGCTCCAGGGGTG
>VAXX01000033.1:0-4963 GCA_005885115.1 Actinomycetota bacterium
CGTCGAGGATGTAGAACACCTCCTCGGCCTCGCGGTGGCGGTGGGCGCCGATATCGAAGCCCGGTGGGACCTCGGCCTCGAACATCGACCAGCTTCTCGACCGGTCGGCGCCCACCTTGAGCGTCAGACCCGAGCCTGGGATCCGCTTGCCGGCGCCGGGCGGCAGGATCAATCCGTCGGTCATGCATCCTCACTTCCGCTATGCGGTGCTGAGTTCGTTGGCGCGGACGGCGGCCGCGTCGGTCGGGTGGTCGACCTCGTCGTCGGCGTGGCCGACGGGAGCGGGGCGCCCGTACAGGTAGCCCTGGCCGAGCTGGCAACCCAGCCGGGCGAGGACCTCGGCCTGGGCGGCCGACTCGACACCCTCGGCGATCACGGTCAGGCCCAGCGCCTGGCAGATCGAGACGACCGAGCGGCACAGCGCCTCGATGCGTTCCTCGCCGTCGACGGCGGTATGCGCCTGGCAGAGCTTGACGATGTCGACCGGCAGCAGGTGCAGTTGCGCCAACGTGTTGTACCCGGTGCCGAAGTCGTCCATGGCGAAGCGGATGCCAAGCTGCCGCAACGAAACGATGGTACGGGCGGCGGCGTCCAGGTCCGGTACCCGGGAGGTCTCGGTGATCTCCAGCACCAGGCGGGTACCGGGGAGGCCGGACCGGTCGAGGGCGGCGCGTACCGCCTCCTCCAGCTCGGGCTCGCACAGCCGGCTGGCGCAGACGTTGACGTGCATGTCCAGCGGTTCATCCTGGGTGACGGCCTCGTGGCAGGCCCGGTCGAGGACCAGGTTGTCCAGTTCGGCGATCAGCCCGGCGCGTTCGGCGGCGGCGACGAACACGTCCGGCGGTACCGCGCCCAGGGTCGGATGGGTCCACCGGGCCAGCGCCTCGACGGCGACCGGTGCCGTAGCACCGTCCATGCGTACCACCGGTTGGTAGTGCACATCGAAGCCGCCACCCCCGCGCAGCGCGGTGGCCAGCAGCATCGGCAGGTCGGGGTCGCCGAGCGCGGCGGCGATGCCCGGCTCGTACACGACCATGCCGCCCTTGCTGCGCCGCTTGGCCGAGTGCATCGCGGCGTCGGCCCGGCGGATGAGCGCGTCGGCGGTCAGCTCGGGTTCGCTGGCGCTGGAGAGTACGACGCCGACGCTGGCGCCGACGGTCACCGGCCGGCCGGGCTCGGTGAAGGGCTGGGTGAGCGTGGTCAGGATGGCCTGGCCCAGTTCGCGGGCCTGGTCGAGGTCGGCGGCGGCGAGCACGGCGAACCCGTCGCCGTCCAGCCGCGCGACGGTGGCGGCGCGGCCCGCGCAGGCCCGCAGCCGCTCGGCGACCGCGCGCAGGATCGCGTCGCCGGTGCCGTGGCCCATGCTGTCATTGACCATCTTGAAATCGTCGAGATCGACGATGATGACTGTCACGGCCCGGCCGCAGCGGCGGCTCTCGACCACCGCGCTGGCCAGCCGGTCGTGGAACTGGATCCGGTTGGCCAGGCCGGTGAGCGGATCGTGGTACGCGAGGTGGGTCAGCCGTTCCTGGGCGTCGACCACCTGCCGCAGGAGTACGCCGTTGTCGCGCAGGACGAGCGCCTGCCGGATCACCACGAGCGCGACGACGAGCATGCCGACGTAGACGACGATCGGCTCCGGCTGGTTGCCCGCGATCATCCCGCCGAGCACGATCAGCCCGCCGACGAGCACCGTCAGGTACGGGGCCAACAGGTACGGCCACTCGGTGGCCCACCCGTACCGGCGGGTCTCCCGGGCCGGTCCGGGTACCGGGGCCAGGGCGGCGAGCGCGATCAGCACCGGTCCGGCCATCGAGCCGGTGTCGAGGATCGGCGGCATGGCCGGGGCGCCGCTGCTGACCAGGTACGCGAAGATGCTGTCGGACGTGGATATCCCGATCAGGCCCAGGCCGATCAGGACGAGCTGGGGTCGTCGCGGCCGGCTCCCCCGGTACGTACCCAGCAGCAGGATCACCATCACGACCAGGATCAGGTCGGTGACCGGATATCCGATCGTGACCGCGAAGGCCAGCGGGGTCGGCGCACCGGCGTGTACCACCGGGCCGAGCGCGGTCGACCAGGTGATGTTGAACAGCGCGCCGACCACGATCAGCCCGTCCAGCGCGAGTACCCACGGCGAGCGGCCGCGCGGTAGCGCCTCGGCGTCGCCGGGTTCGCTCCGGCTGCCGTCCGTGGCCAGGACCAGCAGCGCCGCGAACGCGAACACCGGCAGCGTGAAGTAGCCGACGTCGGCCAGTGACGGGCCGGGCATCAGGGTGCCGGTGGAGATCTGGTGCCACGACCAGATCGCCTGCCCCGCGCTCCAGCCACCCATCGCGACGGCCATCAGCAGGCGCCACGACCGCTCGGCACCCGCGCGGCGCCGCGCGGTCCACAGGCACGCCAGCGTGGCCGACAGGCCCGCGGCGAGCTGCGCGCCGTCGTCGGCTGCCGTCGAGGCCGAAGCGGACAGCAGCCCCGAGCTGGACAAACTGACNNGCCTGCGTCGGCACCCTATCGCATCCGGCTACCGGCGTCTGCGGTAGACGGTGGGGCAACGCGTGGATATATCGACGATTCTCGCTGCTAGCGGGGCAGCCACGACGCCTCGCTGAAGGCCCACGCGGCGGCCTGCTCGTACACCGCGACGGAAAGCCACGCCTGCGCGAAGGTCGCCGCGTCGTCGGTGAGCGGCCGGCCGAACGGGTCGCGCGGGCGGTGCCCCGCCGCGGTGGTGAGCGCCCGCAGCAGCCCCGCCCCCGTCTCCAGCCGCGCCGCGCGGACCCGGTGCTCGTCGGGCGCGGCCAACGCCTGCACGGCCCGGCCACCCGACACGACCCGCTCGACATGCCGGCGGACCAGGTGCAGCGCCAGGTCACCGGCCGGCGCCGGCGGCGCCTCGCCCAGCGGCCCGCCGGCCGGCTCGGCCGCGAAGTGCTTGCGCCGCAAGCGATCCAACCCCAGATCCAGGTGGCCGGCCCAGTCCGCGGGCAGCGCCAGGTCCGCGGCCGCAAGTGCCAGCGGGTGTACGACCTGGGGGCGCACCGGGTCCGGCCGCCCGACCAGTCGCACGTCGAGGCCGGCCGCTCCGGCCAGCAGGGTGAGATTCTCCCGGTACGGCAGGGTCGCGTGGTCGGACGCGACGGTCAGCCGCAGGACGGCACCGTCGGGCGTGGCGAGGTGTACCGCGTCGCGTACCCCGTCCAACCGGCCGGACAGGAACAGCAGATCGGCTCCGGCCGGACGGTCGGTCACCGGGAGCGCGAGCGCGGCGAACGCCCGGCGTACCTGGTCGGCGATCGGCTCCTCCCACAGCCGGGACAGCGGTTCCTCGGTCCAGCCGGCGCCGGTGGCGCGGACGGCGCGGACTGAGCGCCGCCTCGCCGAGCGCGACGGTCGCCTCGGCCGCCGCGAGCGCCCGTTCCTCGCCACCCGGCATCAGGTCCGCGACCGTCCACAGTCGAGCGTCGCGGTCGACCAGGTACGTGACCACGCCGGCGTACCCGGTCTCGGCCACCACCGGGACGGTGCACAGGCCGTACAGGCGCAGGCTGCCGTGCAGGTCGTACCGGCGCCGGGCGGTGCCGACGAGCCCGGGTACCCGGTCGGGCGGCAGGTCGGGGTCGCCCAGTTTCCGGGTCACCGTGAGCAGCTCGCGTACCTGGTCGGTGAGGTCGGCCAGCCGATACTGCGGCTGGAGTTCGCGCGCCGCGTGCAGGTGCGCCGCGATCGCCCGACCGGCGGCGGCGGCCCGGTGCAGTCCGTGTACCCGGGCCTCGTGCGTGGCGCGCAGCAGCGCGGTACGCAGCACCACGCCGGTACCGGAGACGCCGGCACCGAGTACCGCCGTCCCGGCCTGCCACAACTGTTCCGCGGCGGCCCGCTGGGCCTCGGTGAGGCGCTCGGGTTCCTCCTCGACCGCCGGTCCGGTCGGATCAGCCGGCCCGGCGTCGGCGACCGCGACCGGGTCCGCGACCGGAGCCCGCGCGAGGACGGCGGCCCGGTGCAGGCAGTTGGGGGCGAGCAGGCAGGTACAGGTGACCTGGCCCGGCTCGGTCACCGTGCCGTCCGGCGCGGACACCGTGACGGTGGTCGAGTCGTCGACCGTGACCGTCGTCTGTCCATTGTGGACGGACACCGGCCAGGAAGCCGCCGCCGCCACGGTATCGTCGAGCTTGCGACGCAGCCGGCTCGGCAGCGCGTCCACGGCCGCGGCGAGCACCGGAGCGACGACGGGCGGCAGTCCGGTCACGACGACACCTGCTCCCCGACCCAGCGGGCCAGCTCCAGCGGGCTCAGCGCGGCCACCGGCATCCCGGCCGCGACGACCTGGCTCGCCACCGATACCGAGTAGCGGGGCCGGCCGGCGTCGTCCAGGCTGGCGCAGCCGAGCAGCGTGGCGCCGGACTCCGCCAGGGTCCGTACCTCACCGAGCAGGCCGCCCAGCGGGTACCCCTCCTCGAAGTCGCTGACCAGGACGACCAGCGTCCGGGCCGGTACGGTGACCAGCTCGCGGGCGTACCGCAGCCCCGCCGCGATGTGCGTACCCCCGCCCACCTCCACCTCCAGCAGCAGGCTCAACGGATCGGACACCCGGTCGGTCAGGTCCACGACCTCGGTGGAGAACGCGACGAAGTGGGTCGTCAACGCCGGTACCCCGGCGAGCACCGCCGAGGTGAGCGCCGACCAGATGACCGAGGCCTCCATCGAGCCGGACACGTCGACCACGAGGACCAGCCGCCAGTCCATGCTGCGCCGGGCCCGGGTACGGAAGACCGGCTTCTCCGGCACCAGCACCAGCCGGCCGTCGTCGGCGCGGTGGCTCTTGGCGAGGTTGGTCCGCAAGGTACGCGCCAGATCCAGCCGCCCACCGGGCCGGTACGTCGGTCGGGGCGTACTGAGCCCGGCCAGGGCCGGCCGCAGCCGGGTGGCGAGCTGCCGGGTCAGCTCGTCGACGATCCGC
>VAXX01000033.1:5240-13879 GCA_005885115.1 Actinomycetota bacterium
GCCGCCACCGGTCCGCCGTCCCCAACGTACCGGCCGCCACGGTCGGTCCACTGTCCACTGTGGACGGAGCATCGTCCACAGTGGACGGTGCCGGGAGTCGGTGCGCCACCACGGCGGCCAGACCGGCCCGGTCGGCGAGCAGCCGGGCGAGCAACAGCCCCGGATCGTCCACCGCACCGACATCGGCGGACCCACCCACCCGCTCGTGCACGATCTCCAGCAGCCGGTCCCGGGCGGCCGGGCTCAGCACGTGGAAACCGCCCCGCAGCGCGGGTAGCCGGTCCAGGAACTCCGGGTCGGCCAGTGACTCGATCCGGTCGAGCAGACCGGTGAGCACGGTACCTCCGGTGTGCAGCAACGGTTCCGCGACCGCCAGTACCCCGGCGAGCCGGGCCCGGAGATCCCGGCGCGCGTCCGGGGTACCGGCCGCGTCCACCCAGGAGGCGAGCCGGATCCCGAGCGCGTCGGGCTCGGCCAGGCGCAGCAGCACCTGGACGGTACCGGCGGCGGCCGCGATCATCGGCGTACCCCCCGTGGTCAGCCTTTCCAGCGCGTCTGCCAGCCGCAGCGGTACCCCTGAAGCCTCGGCCCGTTGGGCCAGCGTCGCCAGCGCCCGGGCGTCGGCGATGTCCTGTGCCCCGGCCAGGCCGTCGACCTGGCGCACCGCGGCCGTCTCCACCGCCTCGGCCACCGCGTCGAGCCCGGAAAGCGTTGGCGTACCGGCGATGTGGCCCAACCGCAGCCGGTCGAGCAGGCCCAGCGCGTCGATCGTCTCGACCAGGCTGGCACCGGCCGGCACGACGCTGCCCACCTCGGTCAGGCGCTCGGCCGTGAGCCCGGCGAGCCCGCACCCGGCCGCGGCGGCCAACCCGTCGATGACCTCCCGCGCGGTCGGGCCGCCGGCGGCCACCTCGCCGCGGCGCCGCTCGCGCAGCATGCCCTCGCACGCCTGGGCCAGCACCACGCCGCGGATCCCGACCACGTCGAGCATCGCGTCGGTGTGTGGGGTCCACTCCACCCGCCAGCGCGCGGTCAGCGCGTCCAGGCCGCCGACGCCCGCGACGTCGGTGGCCGTGCCGTACGGGATGTCGCAGGCGGCGAGCTGGTGCAGGGTCACCTCGCGGCGCCGGTCCAGGTCCGAGCGCAGCGGGTCCAGGCGCAGGTCGCGGGCCGGGTCACCGGGTCCGGGCAGCTTCAGCGCGGCGAGCAGGTCGCGCACCGCCGGGCCCAGTCCGGACCGGGGGGTACCGGATGCCAGCGCGCCCCGCCGGTCCCCCACGAGCACCCGCTCCATCGCCGCCGCGACCACCCGGCCCCGACCCAGTACCTCGCCGTGCGCGAGGACGCTCTGCAGCGCCTCCACCAGCTCGCCCCGGCCCGGTGCGGGCAACCCGCGCAGCCGGGCGAGGTCGCTGGCGAGGCGTACCGTCTCCCGGGCCTCGGCCGGGCCGGCCGGGTGCCCGGCGGCGCGGACCCGCGCACACACGCGTACGACCGACTCGACCGCGGCGGTTTCGACCGCGGCCGGATCGCCGGCCGCGCCCAGGATCGCCTGCTGCCACTGGGGATCCCGGATCCCGGCCGGGTATCCCGACCGCGCGTCGAGCAGCCCGAAGGTGTACGGCACCAGCGACGTGACCACCTGGCCCGACGGCGGCACCCGCTCGTCGACATCACCGCTCAACAACGCCGGGGCGTGGTACGCGCCGACGAGTACGGCGACCCGCTGCCCGCTCAGCTCGGCCAGGCAGCGGCGCATCCACGCCTCCCGGCGCAGGTCCAGCGCGTCGACCCCGGTGCCGGACTCGGCGTCGGTACGCAGGGCCCAACCGACCAGCAGGGCGGCCCGCCGGATCGGCTCCGGGTCGGTACCCGGTGCCCGGGCCTCGACCATCCGGTCCCACATGTCCTCGTCGGGTCGCCCGGTGCCGGCCGCCTTGAGCGCGTCGGCCAGGTGGTGCTCGCCCGGACCGGACCGCTCGGACCCGGTCCAGGCCGGGTCGGTCAACGGCAGGTCGCACGGGACGACGGGTACGCCGTGCCGGGCCGCCCAACGGATCGCCACCAGCTCCGGGGAGAAGTCGGCGAACGGATAGAACGCCGGACCGGCGTCCCGCACCGCGCCGGCCCCGACCACGCCGGCCAGCGCCACCGGCGCGATGGTGCCGGGGTCGGCCAGCCACGGCAGCCAGTCGGTGAACTCGGGCGGCAGCTCCAGCAGGAGTACGTCCGGCCGGTACCCGGTCAGCAGCGCCGGCAGGACGACCGACAGGGCCGGCGAGTGGTGCCGTACCCCGATCAGGTACGGCTTCTCCGACCGGAGTACCTCACTGACCGAGGGCATCGCGCAGCTCCCAGAGCTGTCGCCACAGCCGGGCACCGTCCTGCGCCCGGCGGCGTACCGCGCCGTCCCAGTACCCGAGCAGCTTGGCCCCGTCGGCCGGGTCGTCCTTGCGCACCACGCCGAGCAGGTGCCCGGGCAGCAGCGACAGGACGTCCCGGTCGCCCGGGAAGTACGCGGCGGCCAGGCCCAGCGAGCTGGCCACCGCGACCGCCTCGGCGGTACTCATGACCGTCGACGGGCGCTCGATGTCCCAGCCCTCGACCGAGCGCCCGGCGCGCAGGTCCCGGAACACCGTCACCAGCGCCTCGATCACCGCCTCGTCGACCGCGAACAGCGTCTGCACCCGCTCCAGTACCGCCTTGGCCTGCCGGGTCACCAGCGCGGTCTCGGCGGCCAGGTCCGGGATCGGCCCGACCGTCTCGAAGTTGAACCGGCGCTTGAGTGCGGCCGACATCTCCGACACGCCACGGTCACGCAGGTTGGCGGTGGCGATGACGGTGAAGCCGGGCGCCGCCGGTGCCGTCGCGTCCGGGGTACCGGCCAGCTCCGGCACCGCGATCCGCCGGTCGGACAGGATCGACACGAGCGCGTCCTGTACCTCCGGCAGGCACCGGGTGATCTCCTCGATCCGCGCCACCGCGCCGGACCGCATGGCGGTCAGCACCGGCGAGGGTACGAGCGCCTCCGGGCTGGGCCCGTGGGCCAGCAGCAGCGCGTAGTTCCAGCCGTAGCGCAACTGGTCCTCGGTCGTCCCCGCGGTGCCCTGTACGACCAGCTCGCTGGTACCGCAGACCGCCGCGGCCAGCAGCTCGGACAGCATCGACTTGGCCGTGCCCGGCTCGCCGACCAGCAGCAGCCCGCGCTCGCCCGCGAGGGTCACCACGCACCGCTCGACGAGTGCCCGGTCGCCGACGAACTTCGGTTCGATGGTGAGCCTGGCCGGCAGCCCGTCGCGCCTGGCACCCTTGGGCAGGGCCAGCTCGCCACCGCTGCCCACGATGAACATGACCACGGCCTTCGGGGTCAGCTTCCACGCCGGGGGGCGGGGCCCGTCGTCGTACGCGGCGAGGAACGCCAGCTGGGTCGCGTACGCGTGTTCGGCCGGGTCGACCTGCCGGACCCGCTCCACCGTGTCGGTGCTCATCGACGCCTCTCGGTTGTGGACAGCTCATCGAACCTGGGGGTGTCGCCGCCGGTGATCCGCTGCCAGGCGAGCGTGAACAGCTCGGGCAGCGGGGCGACGGGTACGACGAGGTCGAGGGCGGAGCCGCCGTCCTCGTCGAGGGTCAGCAGCGGGGCCAGCTCCTTGCGGGCGGCCGCGAGCCGGGCCGGCTTCCACCCGGTCCACCGGGCCACGTTGCGGTCGGTCGGGTCGGGCAGGGCGAGGATCTGGAGGTACGCGCTGGCGGCGTCGCCGCTCAGGCCCAGCTTCCCGGCGACCTCCGCGACCAGCTCAGGCGCGCACCGGCTCGGATCGCGCGGGTCCGCACTGTCCACTGTGGAGGTTTCCGCCCCGAGCCGGCCGCTGAGCACCAACCGGACGGCCGCCAGCATCTCGCTCTGGACGTCGCCCAGTCGAGCGGCCAGCGCGCCGAGCACCGGATCGTCCGCCCCGGACAGCAGGCCCGGCCGGACCTGCACGGTACGCAGCTCGTCATGCGCCTCCACGAGCAGCGGCCCGACCTCGATCCAGTCCGGCCCCGGGTTCACCGGCATACCGAGCGCGCTGATGAACCGGTCGACCTTCTTCTCCTCCAGGTACCCCACCGGCACCGCCCGGTCCGGATCGACCAGCAGTGCCCGGGCGCGGACGGCCACGCCGGGCAGGACGGACCGCAGCGGATCGTCGGCCGGCAGGTGGTACCCGAGCCAGACCAGCCCCTTGGCCACCGCGACGGTCACCGCGTCGGCGTACGACTCGGTCCCGGCCAGCCACCGGCAGGTGTCCGGGTTGGCGATGCCGTGCAGCAGTTCGGACGCGGACAGGTGCCCGCTGAATCCGGCCCGCTGGGCCAGCTCCAGCAGCTCGTCCCGGACCGGGGTACGCCGCCCGTACGCCTGGGTATGCCAGTCCGCGAGCCGGTCCAGCGCCGGCCCCTCGGTCCACAGCGTGGCCGGGTCCGCCGGCAGCAACAACCCGATCAGCTCGACCCACAGTCCGGTGGCGGTCCACGCCGCTCCGGCCGCCTCGCGCAGGGTCTGGGACAGCGTCCCGTCCTCGACCCGCAACCCGGCGAGCAGGTACGTCGCCTCGGCGTGGCTGACCCCGACCGCCTGCGCCAGCCGGGCGGGCAGCTCGGCCGGCCACTGTGGCGGACCGTTCTCGCGGACCAGCCGGACCAGCTCCCCGGCTCCGGCTGGCAGCTCCACTGTCCACTGGATAGTGGTCTGGACGTCCGGCGGCGCCGTGAACCGGCCGTCCGGGGCGTACTCCAGCGCATGGATGTACTGCCCCCAGACCTGCATGACCAGGAACCGGCCGGTACCGAGTTCGATCGCCGTACCCTGCTTCGGGCTCGGCGTCCCCTTGGGCAGGTTCAGGTCGACCCGGCGTACCCGGCCGCCCCGCTGCGCCAGACCCGAGCCGGCGTATGTCTCCAGCAGCGCGAGCAGCGCCTCCCGCTGCTCCGGCGGGGTCTGCGGCAGGACCGCCCGGTACATCGCGACCGGCAGGGCCTTCACCAGCGCGGACCAGTCGCTGTCCACCTCGGCGGGCAGCCAGGTACCGGTCGGCAGCTCCGGCGCGGTGAGCGCCGAGGCGATGCTGTCCACCAACCCGACGCCGCTGTGGCCGCGGTCGCGGCAGTAGTGCAGGAGATCGCCGAGCGCCGCGGTGAGCGCGGCGTCGCTGGCCGGGCCCGCCGGTACGGGGGCCGGTTCCGCGCCCTTCTTCGCCTTCGGGTACACCGACTGTCCACTGAGGACGGTCGCGAACGTGCGCAGCCTCGCGGCCCGCTTGGCGGCCAGCTTCACGATCCCGGCCACCCCGTCCAGCAGCGCCGGATCGGTGAGCGCGGGCAACGCCTGGGCCACCAGCGCGCGTACCCCGGCCCGGTCCAGCCCGAGCGCACCGGTCAGCAGGGTGGTGGCCTGCGCGTCGGTCAGCGTACGCAGGGCCGCCGAGCCGCCCGGGTCCCGGGGCCGCAGGTGGTGCCAGTACGGCAGCGGCGGAAGCGTCGCGGTGCCCCGGGCAAAGGGCTGCCGGACGGTCCCCAGGGCGTACTGGCCGATCGGGAAGCCGTCGGCGGTGCACAGCGTCACCGACTCGGAGTGCCACCCGCTCTGCCGCAGAACCCCGTACAGCACGTCCGAGCCGGGGAAGCGCAGCGCGCCGGACAGTTGGCCCGACAGGCCGGTGCCGGCGTCCCGGACCGCGCCGGTCAGCGTGAAGGCCCGACCGTCGATCCCCTCACCGGCCACCGTACCGTCGTCGCCGGCCCGGACCCGCCAGCCGACCAGCCCGTCGGCCCGGCCCAGCGGGCTGTCCTGCGGGACCGTGTACGCCGGCATCAGGTAGCACCCGTCCAGCTTCAACGGCTGTCCGTCCACGGCACCGGCCTCGAAGAACCGGGGCAGCGAGACCCGGCCGGGCGTACCGGTGGCCGGGTCGTACTCGCGCCAGGTGGCCGTACCGTCCACAGTGGACAGTACCCAGTACGAGGCGCCGTCGGTGGCCACCGGACCGACCTGCTGCTCACCCCGGTCCCCGGCCCGCAGCGGGCGCCCACCGGCGGTACGTCCACCGTCGGGCAACGGCACCGAGAATCCGCGCGGACCGAAGCCGTCGTCGGTGGGCGCGAACACGTCGTCGGGCTCGGTGCTCCAGTACGCACGCCAGCCCGACCCGGTGCTGTACCAGCACACCAGCAGTGCCCCGTCGACGTACCGCAGGCCCAGCCGCCACCACCGGTACCCCTTGCCGGCCGGGACGGGGGTCGGGTACTCGGCCTCGATCCCTTCGGTACCAACGACGATGGCCTGCTTGCCGCCGTGCACGACGAGGACCGGCCACTGCGCCGCCAGGTCCAGCTTCCCGTCGTCGGTGGGTACGGGCAGCCGCCGCAGCGCCTCCTCCCACGCCGGCCAGCCGTACTCGTCCAGGACGCCGGCGCGCAGCGTCCGGCCGAGCACCGGGCCGAGGTCGTGGGTCGTGACCCGGCGTACCGCCTCGGGGTTGACCGCGAACCCGGCCGGGCTGGCGACCCGCTTCAGCCGGTCCAGTTCGCCGCCCAGGGTCGGCAACCCTTGCCGTACCACCCTGTCGGCCATCATCCCGAGCCAGCCGTGCAGCGCCGCGCGCAGACCCGGTACCGCCAGCACCCGCTCGATCCCCGCGGTGCTGAACTCGGCCCCGAAGCTGGCCTCCACCGCGCGCCCGAGCGCGGTGCGGAACCGCGGATCCGCGCCGAGCGCGGCCAGGTCCCGCCGCCCGTCGGTGTCGTCGCCGAACCAGTGCCCGACCGGCAGCCGGGAACTGACGTGCGGGTCGGCCACCGGGACCCCGGCGGCCAGGCACGCGTCGAGCAGATCGAGGTCGACGTCGTCGGTCTCCCCCGCCAGGACCACCGGGATCCCGTCGGCGACCAGCCGGGGCGCCAGCCGCTCGACCAGGGCCAGCAGCTCCGGCAGCCGCTTCGTGTCGCGCCAGGACCGGTTCTCCCGGTGTGCCGCGAAGCGGGTCAGCCAGTCCGCCGGGGACGCGTGCGGCGCGTCGGTCAGCGCGGCGAGCGCGCCCGCACCCTCCAGGATCGACAGCCACAGCTCGTCGGCGCAGTTGGCCGGGAACAGGCTCAGCAACCGGTCGCGCACCGCCGGGTCGGCGGCCCCGAGTTTGCCCAGCGAGGTCTGGTACGCGGTCCAGAACGCCGCCGGGGCGCGCAGCGCCGCCGGCGCGTCGAGCAGCCCGGCGAGGACCATCCCATCGGCCGCCTGCTGGTCCAGCCCGCTGGCCTTGGCCAGCCGGCGCAGGTCGGTGTGCATGCCCGCGTAGGGCGGCAGGCCGCCGAGGGTGCGCTCGACACACAACCGGCGGAACCGGTCGTACGCCGCCGCCGGCTCACACCGGGCGGCCAGGTCACGGGCGTGCGCGGAGAGCGCCTTCGCGCTCAGCGCACCGGCGAGCGCGAACTCCAGGAACACCGCATGGGTACGGTCCTCGTCGATGGCCAGGCCGTAGGACCGCTCGGCGTCCCGGGCCCGGCCGAACATCGTCGCGGCGTACGACGGGCTGTCCGCCGCCAGGAACGCCCGCCCGGCCTCCTCGTAGAAGGTCGGCAGGAAATGGGGTACGGAGCGGGCCAGCCGCTCGCCCAGCGCGACGAACCCGTCGTTGGCCGGACCGACCCGGGACTTTGCCGTGCGCGCCAGCTTCTCGATGTCCTTGACCAGCGCGAGCGCGTGGTGCCCGTTGGCCGGGTCGTGGACCAGCGCCCAGGCCGGGAAGCCCAGCGCCTGCTGCCGGACCAGGCCCACCTCGTCGACCCGTTCCGGGGCACCGAACTGGAGGAACTCCAGGCCCAGGTCCTCGGCGCCGCCGAGGGTACCGGGGACGAGCCGGACCACGACCCGGTCCTCCAGCGCCGGATGCCGGTACGCCCGCGCGGTCAGCGTGTCGACCGTGTCGTCCTTGGTGACCTCGGCACCGGCCGGCAGTACCGCTCCGGCGTCCAGCAACGCTTCGGCGTTCATTCCCCATCCTCCGGCTTCTCGACGACCCGCCCGGCGTACAGGGCGGCGGCCATCCGTACGCCCTCCGACCACGCCACCGGACCGACCTCGCCCAGCCGCAGCCCGGTACCGGCGCGGTCGGTGAACACCAGGTCGCCGGTCTCGGTCTCCCACGACGGGTCCTCGGAGCCGACCCAGTACCGCGCCTCGACCGTGCGGCCCGCCTCGAACACCCGGCAGACCGCGTACCCGCCCCGCACCGGGTACCCGTGCGCCGCGGCCCGGGCGAGCAGGTGCCGCAGTTCGGCGAACGTGCCGCCGGAGTACCCGTCCAGCCGCCGGCTCTCCGGATCCAGCGTCGCCGGCCGCGACCAGGTGGCCCGGAACAGTTGGTCCACCGACTGCGCCACGCCCAGGTCCGCCGCGAACTCGCGCAGCTCCTCCAGGTCGGCCAGCAGTACCGGATGCGGGATCAGGAGCTGGTTCGCCGGGATCCGCAGGGTCTCGCCGTCCAGGTTCACCACGCCGATGCCGGACCCGTCGACGTCGCGCAGGAAGCCGACCTCGTCCGGATCGAAGGCCCCGTCGGCGTCCGGTACGGCCACCACGAGGTCGGTCAGCGCGGTAC
>VAXX01000034.1 GCA_005885115.1 Actinomycetota bacterium
AGGGAAGTACCTCGCTCAGCGTGGCCCGCATCTGCTCCAGCCCGTACGGCTTGGGCAGGAACCCGGCCACCGCATGCCCCCGGTACCGCCGGCGTGCGGTCGCGGGGTCGGACCCGCTGGACAGCACCACCGGTACCGCCGTTCCGTGATCCTCGAGCCCGGTCAGGACCGCCTCGCCGGACAGCCCCGGCAGGGTCAGGTCGAGCACGACCAGGACCAGTTCACCCTTGCGTTCCTGGAAGATCTCCAGTGCCTCGTTGCCGTCTGCCGCCCCGACCACGGTGAAGCCGAGTTCGGTGAGTGTCCGGGCGGCGTACCGGCGCACCGGGTCCTCGTCCTCGACGAGCAGAACCAGGCCGTGCCCGTGCCAGTCCGCCGACCGCTTGCGGTGCAGTCGCATGGATTCCAGTATTGCCGCCCGTCCGCGTACCGTCGCCGGCCCCGCGGTCGATGCCCATCCGCCCGCCGGCGGGGTAGCATGCGCACGAGGCGATTGATGTCCCCAACTCAGCGCGTGAAGCGCCCGGTCATCGGCATGGTGACCAGCGGCCCTCTCATGGAAATGTGCGAGGAGCAGTGGCTGGGCGTCAGCGACGCGGCGCAGGCCAACGACTGCGACCTGATCTGCTTCGTGGGCCGTGAGCTGGGCCACCCCGACCGCCGCTTCCAGCAGGCCAACGCCATCTACGACCTGGTGTCCACGCAGCGGCTCGACGCGCTGGTGGTGTGGACCACCCGGATCGGCCTGCTGGTGGACGACGAGACGCTCGCCCGGTTCCTGCGGCGGTTCGCGCCGCTTCCGATCGTCACGATCGAGAAGCAGGTGGCCGCCTGCCCGACCGTACTGATGGACAACCGGGCCGGCATGGCCGAGGCGGTGGGCCATCTGATCGAGGTACACGGTCAGCGCCGGATCTCGTTCGTGCGCGGCCCGGAAAACCACGATGGGGCGCAGGACCGGTACGCCGGATACCGCGCCGCCCTTGCCGCACACGGCCTTCCGCTCGACCCGGACCTGGTGCTCCAGCCGCAGACCTGGAACTGGGACCCCGAGGCGGCCTGCGACGAGATGACCCGGATGCTCAAGCAGGTCGGGCCGCCGGACGCGGTCGCGGCGGCCAACGACGACTACGCGCTGGGCGTCCTCGCGGCTCTCGACGCGGCCGGCATCCGCACCCCCGACGAGGTCGGCGTGGTCGGCTACGACAACCACACCAACATCCGGTCGCACGGCCTCGGGTACGAGGTGGCCACCGATGATCCGGCCAGCGTCGTCCAGCGCCGGGCCAACGTCAACGCCGGGACGCTGGAGCTGACCACGGTCCGGGCGCCGTTCATCGAGATGGGCCGACGGGCAGTGGAAATGGCCGTGACACTTGTCCGCGGCGAGCCGGTCCAGGCCATCGAGACGATGGCCACCGAACTGTTGGTACGTCGATCCTGCGGCTGTTTCTCCGGGGCCCAGGGGTCGGCCGCGCCCGCCGCGCGGCGGCCGAGCACGGCGCCCGAGACCGCCGCGCCCGACGCGGTCGTGGCCGATCTGCGCCGCGCCCTGGGTACCATTGCCGACGCCCTTCCGGACGGCTGGACAGGGCGGCTCGTCGCCGGGTTCCTCGACGAGGTACACGGTCGTGCCGAGGGCGCCGTTGGTCGAGCCCGGTACGTTCGCCGCGACCGAGGACCTGTGGCTGCGGGTACAGCTGCTGCTCGCCGAGACGAGCCAGCGCCTGGGCGACTACCACCATCTGCTGGACGAGAAGCGCGACCAGACCGTACGCGAGGCCGGCCAGCACCTGATCGCATCCCGGGAAGCCGACGAGCTGAGCGCGGCGTTGGTCGAGGAGCTGCCCCGGCTGGGTATCCCCGGCTGCCACGTCGCCGTACACCCGACCGTGCTCGGCGAGGCCGACCCCGGCCCGGACCAGGTCCGCGTGCTGCTGGCGTACGAGCAGGGCGCCCGACGCGAGGCGACCGGCGAGCCGTTCCCGTCGACGTCGCTGACCCCGTACCCGATCGACCGCTCCGGCCCGTACAGCATCATCGCCGTCCCCCTGTCGGTGGTGGAAGGCCCGCTCGGCTTCGTCCTGTTCGAGATCGGCCCCCGCATCGGCTGGGTGTACGAGGCGATGCAGGAACAGATCAGCAGCGGGCTGCGCGGCGTGCTGTTCGTCCAGCGCGAGCGGCGCGCGCTCGCCGCGGTCGAGGACGCCCGGCACCACCTCGAACTCGCGCACGCCGAGCTGGAGCAGCGGGTGGTGGAGCGGACCCGGGAACTGGCCGAGGCCAACCGGATCCTGGTCGAGCAGATCGCCCAACGCGAGCTGGCCGAGCAGCGCCAGGCGAGCCTCGCGGCCCAACTGCGGCACGCGCAGAAGATGGAGGCGATCGGTCGGCTCGCCGGTGGGGTGGCCCACGACTTCAACAACCTGTTGACAGTGATCAACGGAAACACCGACTACCTGCTGCGTACCCTCGACCCCGACGACCCGCACCGACCCGACCTCGACGACATCCGGTACGCCGGCGAGCGCGCCGCCAACCTCACCGACCAGCTGCTCGCGTTCACCCGGCAGCGGGTGCTGCACCCGGGCCGGATCGACCTGAACCAGACCGTCGGCAACGTCCAGACCATGCTGCGCCGGTTGATCGGCGAGGACATCGAGCTGACCGCGACCCTGCCGCCCGACGTCGCCCCGGTCTGGGCCGACCCCGGCCAGCTCGAACAGATCATCTTCAATCTCGCCGCCAACGCCCGCGACGCCATGCCCGAGGGCGGCCGGCTGCACATCGAGACCGGGAACGTCCGGCTGGACGGCGGCGCCACCGGCCGGCTGGTCGACGTACCGCCGGGGGACTACGTCCTGCTGCGCATCCGCGACAGCGGCATCGGGATGGACGAGGCGGTACAGGCCAACGTCTTCGAACCGTTCTTCACCACCAAGCCACCGGGCAAGGGCACCGGGCTGGGCCTGGCGACGGTGTTCGGGGTCGTCGCGCACAGCGGGGGACAGCTCGACCTGTCCAGCGCGCCGGGCGCCGGTACCACCATCGACGTCTATCTCCCGCGCGCCCAGGGGGCCACCGCACCGGCCGGGCCGCCGGTCGCATCCGCCGCACCCGCCGCGCCGGGCCGCGGGTCCGAGACGATCCTGCTGGTCGAAGACGATCAGCGGGTACGTGCGGTGACCCGCCGTTCCCTCGTCCAGTACGGGTACGCGGTCCTGGAAGCCGGCGACGGCCTCGACGCGCTACGGATCTTCCAGGCCCATCCGGGCCCGATTGACCTGGTCATCACCGACGTGGTCATGCCCAGGCTCGGCGGCCCGCAGTTCATCAAGCTGCTGGAGGAGGTACGGCCGGGCAACGCGGTGCTCTACATCTCCGGCTACACCGACGGGTACATCTCCCGGGAGCGCCTGACCGGGGAAACCGTGGCGCTGCTGAAGAAGCCGTTCAGTGAGGATGGGCTGCTCCGCCGGGTACGGGAGCTGCTGGACCTGCACGTCACCGACCAGGTGTAGCGCTATCTGTGACCTCGCAGATTGGGGACTGGCGATCAGCGGTCCCGCTGTCCATACTGAACGCAGGCGCGACAGGAGTCGAGGAACGAAACGGCACCCGGCTGCCACCGGGTGCCGTTTTCACCTCCGCTTCAGACGAGCGAGCGGTAGGCGGAGCAAGAACTCAGGTCCCATCCTTGCACTGCCTCCTCTCGCTCGCAAGGGTCTCGCAGGGGTCGAGCCCCTCGCGCGAGACGAGAGGGGGAAGGAGACGTGAGTACGCATTTCCGGGGTCCGGACCTGCTGATCACCGACGAGATGATCGCGGTTCGGGTACCGCAATGGCGCCAGCTCAGGATCTGCAAGCTGCGTGACCCGCAGGTGGTGATCCTCCGGACATGGTGGCCGATCGGGCCACGCGTGTACGAGCTCCACGCCTGGTACGGCGACCACCTGATCTGCCTGTACAGCACCCGTGACGGGGCGAGGTTCGGGCAGGTCAGACGGGCTCTGGTGCGATCGTTCGAAACCGAACGGGAGCGCCATGAACGGTACGGGGTGTCGGCTGCCATACCTTCCCCCATGTGAGTACGCTGCCGGGCGTATGGTGTTCCGCGACACGCCCATCTGCGGGCAGGCACTTAGCGGTGCTGCCCGCAGATGGGGCCGCAACTGAGGACGAGAAGGACGCATGTCAACGGGTGACCTGCCGGCCGTCGCGCGCCGTCGCGTGCGCATCGCCGTGCGCGAAGCCCGCGAGCGCAAAGGCCTCACCCAGGCCGATGTCGCCGAGGCGATGGAGTGGTCCGCCAGCAAGATCATGCGTATTGAATCCGGAGAAGTCACCATTTCTCCAAATGACCTCCGTCCGCTGCTCGCCTACCTCGGCATCCAGGACCGCGTGCGAGTTGAGGAGCTGATCCAGGACGCGAAAGCGTCCCGGCGTCGTCAGGAGTGGTGGGACGAGCCCCGGTTCCGCGAGTATCTGACCCCGGCGATGCGTCAGCTCATCCAGTACGAAGTGCAAGCCCACGTGGTGAAGTACTTCTACATGACCCTGATCCCCGGACGCCTCCAGACTCCGGCGTATGCCGAGGCGTTGCTGCGCTCGTACGGTGACTGGCTGGAGGGCCACGAGCGGGACATCCGTCTGGAAGCGCGGGTACGCCGACGCAAGGAACTCATGGCACGCAAGGACCGGCCGGACCTCGAGTTGCTGCTGGACGAGTCGGTGCTCCGGCGCAAGATCGGCGGCGGCCAGGTCATGGGCGAGCAGTTGCGTGACCTCGCCCAGCTGGCCGATCAGCAGCGGGTGCGGGTCCGAGTCGTACCCTTCGAGCTCCAGACCGCACCACCGCCCCTGCTCGGCTCGTTCGAGGTTCTCTATCTGGGCAGTGACGAAGATGCCGTCATGTACTACGAAAGCGCCCTCGTAGACGAAATCATCGAAGACAAGGCAGATATCAAACGGCACCTTGAGAGTTTCAGCCGGTTGTGGGAGACCGGGCTGGACGAAGCAAGCTCGGTACGCCTGATCCAGGATTGCGCGGAAAGAGCTCTCGCTCCAGGTGACAATAGGATTCCCGGGTGAGCCGGGAGCAGAGGGTACACCGAAAGGCGGGCCCTCTCCATTTATGAGGAGAGACTGGATGCAGCGCGATCACTCGCCATTCGAGTGGAAGAAGAGCTCTTATTGTGGTAGCGGCTCCTGCGTGGAAGTCGCGAAGGGGACAGAGACAATTCTGCTCCGGGACGCAAAGGACTCAGATAGTCCGGTTCTCGCGTTTACGCCATCCGAATGGGCGAGCTTTGTCGCTGGCGTCCGTGCGGGGGAGTTCGACTAGGTTCGGATTGGTTGTCATACAAGGGCGCGTTGCGTACCGCCGACTCCGGCACACGCAACGCGCCCTTTCCGCTGCCTGCCATCCATCGACTGCTGTTCACTCGCAAAACTAGACGAAACGGTCTGTATCCTCACATGACGGGGCTATTCATTCATCTCGGGTCTGTTCCGCCGGCACAGGGTTCTCCTATTATGAATGAGGGGAACTGATAGAAGGTGGGGACCGGATGTCAAGAGCAAACGGCCAACTGCTGTGGCGAAAGAGTACAGGGTGCGGTAGCGGCGCCTGCGTGGCTGTCGCCATCGACTCGGACGCGGTTCACCTGCGGGATTCAAAAGATCCGGCCGGGCCGACGCTTACGTTTACGCGCGACGAATGGTCCCGCTTCGTCGCTGTATTGAAGACGGGTGGGTACGACCGGTAGCGGCATTGCGTTATCGAGGTATCGAAGCCCTCGCCTATTCGCGCCGGACCCCGTTCGGTCTCGCCGAGGACGTGGTCGGCCGTACCACTCGCCTTGCCAGGTGTCAGACCGTCAGCGGTAAATCCTATCTATCCCATGGGAATAATAGGTGAGCTGGGTCACATCCCGCTGACATCCGGTCCTCGGGCCGCATAGATTGCTGGCATGAACCGAGGCAAGCGTCTCATCCGGCGCCGCTTCGTCGACTTCCTCCGGGTGTGCAGCAGCACCTGTTGAGCCTGACGGCGTAGCGGAAGCATCGACCGTCCAACCTGCCGGCCCGGCCACGCCCTTTGGTGTCGCTGGCGTCCGGCTGACGCCCCCTCGCCATCGTCGCTGAGGCGGGGCACATCTCCCAACAGCTCGCGCGTGGCGCCGATCGAGCGCCCGTGTCCGGCCACGCATCCACGTTCGGGTGACGGTTCCGCGTACCCGCGGATGCTGGGCCACTTCGCGGCCCGGCGGCGGCCGACGGATCAGAAACGAAAGGAGTTTCAGGTGCACAGCAACGGACCCCGGATGGCGGGGAAGGTCATGGCGACGGTGGTTGCCCTGGCCGGGTTGGCCGGTTGCGGCACGGCCAGCGCGGGCGCACCCGGCAGGCAGGTCACCGAACTGCGCTACCAGGGCGCGGTGGGTACGGTGACGCTGCCGGAACTGGCGGCCGACCTCGGATACTTCGGCAGCGTCAAGCTCAGGTGGATCGGCAACACGATCAGCGGGCCGCAGGACATCCAGGCGGCGACGACCGGCGACACGGACTTCGGTGGCGCGTTCAACGGCGCGATCGTCAAATTGAAGGCTGCGAATGCGCCGATCAAGGCGGTGATCGGCTACTACGGCGTGGACGAGCAGTCGTACAACGGCTTCTACGTCCTGGACGGCAGTCCGATCCATTCCGCGCGTGACCTGATCGGCAAGAAGGTCGGGATGAACACGCTCGGCGCGCACCACGAAGCGGTACTGCGGACGTACCTGACCCGGCACGGGCTGACCGACGACGACATCAAGCAGGTCACCGAGGTGGTGGTACCACCGGTCAACGCCGAACAGGCGCTGCGGGCCGGGCAGCTCGACGTCGCCACCCTGTCTGGGCCGTTGCGGGACAAGGCGTTGGCCCGCGGCGGCATCCACCCGCTGTTCAGCGACTACCAGCTGCTCGGCAGGTTCACCGCGGGCAGCTACGTGTTCCGCACCGACTTCAGTTCGAAAAGATCATCAGGTCGCGGGGTCGCAACGAGGACGACAGCCAGTTGAGGTACTGGAAAAGCACCGGAGTGGCCGGCAAGGGCGGGCTGATCGCCGACAGGGAGTTCCAGACCTGGATCGACTGGCTGGACCGGGACGGGGAGCACAAAGTCGGCTCGGTCAAGCTCAACGACCTGTACACCGACGAGTTCAACCCGTACCGGCCGGGTGGTGACGCGCGATGACCGTGAAGATCAGTTTCCGCGATGTCGGCAAGGTCTTCCCGTCGCGTGGGCGGGAGGTGACCGCGCTGGACGGCATCAGCTTCGACGTCCACAGTGGACAGTTCCTGGTTCTGGTCGGGCCGAGCGGGTGCGGCAAGTCGACGCTACTGGACCTGCTTGCCGGCCTGGCCGAGCCGACCTCCGGCCAGATCCTCGTCGACGGGAAGCCGGTCACCGGGCCGGGTCTGGACCGGGGGATCGTCTTCCAGCAGTACGCGCTGCTGCCCTGGCGTACCGCGCAGGCGAACGTGGAGTTCGGGCTGGAGGCCAAGGGCGTACCCCGCCGGCAGCGGGCCGAAGCCGCCCGGCACTTCCTGGACCTGGTCGGCCTGCACGGATTCGCCGACCGGTACCCGCACGAGTTGTCCGGTGGCATGAAACAACGCGTCGCGATCGCGCGCAGTCTGGCCTTCGACCCGGACGTGCTGCTGATGGACGAGCCGTTCGCCGCGCTCGACGCGCAGACCCGCGACGGTATGCAGGACGAGTTGCTGCGGATCTGGGAGCAGACCGGCAAGACGATCGTCTTCATCACCCACGGCATCGACGAGGCGGTGTATCTCGGCCAGCGGGTCGCGGTCATGACGTCCCGGCCCGGCCGGATCAAACGGATCATCGACATCCCGCTCGGATCCCGTACCGCCATTGAGGATCTGCGTTCGGACCCCACGTTCGCCCGGTACCGGCACGAGATCTGGAGCCTGCTGCGCGACGAGGTGGTCAAGGCCCAGGCCCAGGAGCGCGACCTCACCCGGAAGGACCCGGCCCGGGTACCGGCTCACCAAGGAGGCCCTCGTTGACCACCGTCACGTACCCCATCGAAAC